>CAJURF010000070.1 GCA_910588825.1 uncultured Lachnospiraceae bacterium | reverse complement strand
TTGCCTGTGTGACGGATCCGGAAGTGATTCTGATCGGCGGCGGGGTGTCAAAAGCCGGAGAACCTCTGATTGAAGCAGTGCAGCAGGAATATCGAAAGGCGGCGTTTCCCACCTGTAAAGATACGCCTATTAAGCTGGCGGTTCTTGGGAATGATGCGGGGATTTATGGGGCTGCGAAGCTGGTATTGCAAGGATAAGGCTGTGATAAGAATTGAAAATAGATGGATTACTTATTGGATTCATGGAATAATGTGCTCTTGAAGCCAGGCCAGGAGATGTTTTTCATTCAAAGTTCCAGCAGCCACTCTTAAAATGGTTTCTATGAGAGCAGCATCGTCATATTCTAGAAAAGACTTGGTTGACACCTAGGAAAACGAGCATGGCGTGGGTTCCGGTCCGCTTATTTCCGTCAATAAAAGGATGGTTGTTGATAAGCCCGTATCCAAGCCGTGTCGCTTTTTCCAGAAGTGTGGGATATAAATCCTGTCCGTTAAAAGATTGAAATGGTGCATTGACTGCTGAGTTGAAAAGATTTTTATCACGGATGCCGCATAAACCGCCGCTCTGCTCCATCAGATCCTTATGGAGTATTAGGATTTGCTCTGGTGTTAGTATTTTCATTTGGAAAGTTCCTCGTATACAGCACGGTTTCGTTTCAACAGTTTTTTAGAAACAGAAATAACATCATCTGTGGATGCGGCCTGAATTTCGTCAGCCTGATTGAATTCAAGGATAACATATCTTGGCGCATTATTTTTTGTGATAATAGCAGAACCATATTGGTCCACCAGATGTGTCACTTTAGAAAAATTCTGACTGGCTTCAGAGATAGAAACCATTGTCTTGTTGTTAATGTTCATAATATTGCCTCCCATGAATATTATATGCAGATTTTGCAAGATAGGCTGCTTTCGTTGAAGCAGCTTTCTTTTTTGTCTATTTTCGAGCAGGCAGCCACTGAATATTCCTGCCTGCTCGATTGAGATTTGTCTTATAAAATTCACTTTACAACGGCGCCCCTGCATTTTCATCAGTCTCCGTATCCGGAGCAGTTCCGGCATTTTCGGTGTCTGTCCCTGCTCCCACATCCGGTGTATCGGCCTGTGTAGAATCGGAATCCGGAGGAGCCGTACTGTCCTCATCTGTACCGGTATCTCCCGGGGCGGCATTGGAAGATTCCGACGGTGCCGCGTTGGAAGACTCTGTGGGTGCAGGTGTAGGTGTGGCTGTGGGTGTTTCCGTGGGTGTCTCTGTAGGATTGGGAACTGCCGCTCCGGAATGGTCGCCGTTGCAGTAGCCGGTGGGCAGTGTGGCAGTCTCAAAATAATCCGTGATAGTGGGACAGCCATTGGAGGGCAGTTTCCCGGTTGCAGAACACACGGTAGTCTTTTTCACAGAATCCGGCATGGTGAATTCTTCATACTCCAGGTCTTCATGTATCCGTGACATAATACTTTTCCACAAAATCTTGTGGTAATTCCGGTACATATATTGATCCGGCAGCCGCTCGTTGTTGTCGTATCCGGCCCACACGGTACAGGTATAATAAGGCGTATACCCGGCAAACCACAGATTATTATAATACTCTGTAGTACCCGTTTTCCCGGCAACCGGCATGTTGGACAGCTGCTGGGAGGTGGCGGTTCCGTATTTTACCACGTCCTGCATGGCGCTGGTCAAAAGCCAGGCGGTTGCCTCACGGATTACCGTTGTGGAAGCGGTGGTATTATCTATGATTACATTTCCGTCTGCGTCTGTAATCTTTGTATAAAAAGTAGGTTTGATATACTTTCCGCCGTTGGCAATGGCCGCATAGGAGGCACAGAGTTCCAAATTGGTGACGCCCCGGGTGAGGCCGCCTAAAGCCATGGATTGATAAAGGTCAGACCACACATCTCCGTTTTCCTGTACTTCGCGCTCAATGACAGTAGTAAATCCAAAATTCTTAATATATTCATAAGAAAGCTGAGGTGTGAGCTCAGTCAAGCATTTCACCGCAACCACGTTGACGGAATCCTGGATGGCTTTTCGGATTGTGGTGGGACCCCGGTAGATATTGTCGGCATTTTTTACAGGTGCTCCGTCGGTGTATTTGTAAGGCTCATCCACATAAGTGGTTGCCAGTGTTTTATTCATGGCATCCAGTGCCGGGGCGTAGACAGCCGGCAGCTTAAAAGTGGAACCAGGCTGGCAGGTGGAATCGGTTGCCCGGTTGAGAACCAGGCTGGCAGACTTCTCACCGCGTCCTCCCTGGATTGCCTTTACATGTCCGGTTTTCTGGTCAATGATGGTCAGAGAGGACTGAGGCTGGGGAGAAAAATTCACCCGTTCCGCCACCTGCTGGCTGCCGTCTGCCAGAATAGCCGCTTTATACTGGTCAATACATGCCTGTCCTTCCTCCGGGGAGTCGAAGAGAAGGTCAAAGTTTGGGTCCACATTGTCCTGGAAATAAATGGTCATCATTTCCTTGCTGTAGTTTGCCTCTTCCCCCTGGGGATTCACGGTAGTCAGGCTGTAATCCAGAGCGTATTCGATATGTTCCGGAAAATTCTCCGGGTTCTTGTATTCTTCATCTACAATTTTCTGTATCTCCGGGTCCTGGGTGGTATAAATCCTAAGACCGCCGCTGTAAAGATTGTTGTAGGCATCGTTTTCGGAGTAACCTTTCAAAGTCTGCAGGTCTTCAATCACCTCATCGGTGAGATGGTCCGTGAAATAAGAATACACGGTAACTTCAGATTCCTCCAGGTTGGTGCTCTGGATCCTGTCGTATACATTGTCATCCAGGGCGTTGTCAAATTCGTACTGGGAAATGTAACCCTGGTCCAGCATGTGCTCCAGAACTGATTTGCGCCGTTTGGCATTTTCCTCCGGGTACATGATGGGGTTATAGCGGGTAGGGTTCTGGGTAATTCCTGCAATGGTGGCACATTCAGACAAGTTTAGCTCCTTCACATCTTTTCCGAAATACCGCTGGGAAGCAGCCTGTACCCCATAAGTCCCGGCACCCAGGTTGATGGTATTCAGATAGTTTTCTAGGATCACATCTTTGTTGTTGATTTCCTTTTCCACTTGAATGGCCAGATACTGTTCCTGGAACTTCCGTTTGAACTTTTCAATCTGGCTGGATTCCTTGGTCCAGTTAGTAAATACATTGTTTTTCAGAAGCTGCTGGGTAATGGTGCTGGCGCCTTCAGAGAAATCCATGTTGGTGATGCCTCTCACCGCGGCTCTTAAGATACCGCGCACATCAATCCCATTGTGCTCATAGAAACGCTCATCCTCTATAGCAACCACTGCATGCTGCATATCTTCGGGGATTTGTTCAATGGCCACAGGCATCCGGTTTGAGGTGGGTGCAGTCAGTTTCTGCAGCCGGTTTCCGTCTTCGTCGTAGATAAAGGTAGCGGCTCCCAGAGGGGTAATATTCACTTCTGAAACCTTCGGGGCAT
This sequence comes from uncultured Lachnospiraceae bacterium, assembly GCA_910588825.1. Taxonomy (GTDB): domain Bacteria; phylum Bacillota; class Clostridia; order Lachnospirales; family Lachnospiraceae; genus MGBC164599. The sequence continues at coordinate 15,911 of CAJURF010000070.1, read as the reverse complement.
TATCAATGATACCTTTAAAGGAACCGATTCCGATACACAGGCATACCACACAGAGCATGATAAGTGATAAAAACAGAATTCTTATTAGAGATACATTGGCTCTTGTTCCCATCATGGAAGAACGGGAGGTCAGGGCTTTTCGTTTCTTTAGAATAGCTTTTTTTCCGTAATTCATCTGATTCCTCCTTAAATCAAGCTGCCGTCTGCTCATGAGACGGCAGCTCATCGGACAATCTTGCATCCGCTTTGTGTATTATAACAAAGTGGATGATGGCTGTGCAAGCCCCTGCCGTGTATTTTTATGGTGTTTATAAAGATTTCACAGTTCCGGCAAAACAGCGCCTGCTTAAATATTACCATAATTCAATAATCCGTGTGCAGAATTTCTGAAGATTTTCTTCACTGGATGAAATCAGAAGAATGGTAATTCCCAGTGGCCGCAGACGCTCCAGAAGCTGAGAAAAGCGCTGGGCGGACAGGCTGTTATAGACACTGGCAGAATTACAGAAAACAAAAAGTTTCGGTTTCAGACAGACCCATTTTGCAATCTCAATCAGAAATTGTTCCTGGGTACTGCTTCCTGCCAGGTCTTTCTTTTTCCTGTATTTCAGGAAAATATCAGATGCTCCGATGGACTTGAGGGCAGCCTGCGTCATATGATTGCGGATGCGGCGGTTTACATGGCCCAGGCAGTTATACATGGGTGTTTTCAGCAAAAGGGTAACATTATCGTAAAGGGTCATCTGGGGAAAAATTCTGGATTCCCGGGCAGAAGGCATGATATAAGCTGTTTTCCCCGGCGGCGGCAGACTTCCCCGATAGATTTTTCCGTTATAGTCAATGATGGAGGGCATGTGTGGATTTCCATGAGATATTTCATGGAAAAAATCCGCACTTCTCTGGAGCGGGTCGCACAGTCCCAGGATTTCCCCTTCGTACAGCGTAAAGTCAAACGATCCATTCTGAAAAAATACCAGTTTTTTGCCTGTCTGTCCATTTATACTGTGCCGGCGCAGCTCATATTCCATGAAATTGGGCTCCGGAATATATGGCGGTATGGATGAGAGGGGGGCCAGCTGGGTTACCACACCATCCTGGATGACGCCGTACCGGTCAGAATTCTGGAATATGGGATTCCATTTGTTGGAGAACCATAAGAGCGACAATCCCTGTTCTTTTAAGGCAGACACTACATGCTGAAGTAACTTTGTTTCCTGAGGTGTAGCGGGAAGATATATGGAGGTATCCAGTATGACAATTTTTGCCCCCAGGGTCAGTGTGTGTAAAATAGACAGCAGATAGCGGTCAAAAAATGGAAGCTCACAGATGCGTCTGTGGGGCGGAATATGGGACAGGCGATAATGTTTCAGAAGCTTTCTGGCGGCATCATCCATACGGGAATTGTTCAGAAACTGATGATTTTCATAAAATGTGTCATCGGTCATGAACAGGTTATGTGCCACACTCATGCCGGGAACCAGCAGATGTTCGTCGGCAATGTAGATTCCCGCAGCATGGACGTCCTCCAGCTGATGAAAAAGGCATGGCTTATCATGAAGAAGAAGTTTCCCCTGGTCAGGTTTTGTTTCTCCCCGGAACAGGGAAAACAGGAAGTTTTTTGTCTCAATATCTTCGGTTAATATGCAGAGAGCTTCCTGACAAAGGAGGTTAAAAGAAATATCGTTAATGACCTGACCATCGCTTCTTCGGCCGATATGGTGCAGGCGCAGAATTTCATAAAACATATACAGTATTACTCCTGATTGTAAAACGGCAGGGTGATCTGGAATTCCGAACCCCGGCCCAGTGTGCTGTAGGCGGTCAGTCCATAAATATCTCCATAGAGCAGGCGGATGCGGGAGTTGATATTGGTCAGAGCAATGCCGTTGCCGCGCAGTTTATCTTTTTTTCTGTCCTGCATGGAATTCCAGTCATTATCTGCAAGTCTGCGGTTGATTTCATTCAGGGATTTTGGTGTCATTCCGCATCCGTTGTCTTTTACGCTGATGATCAGCCTGGACTGGGCAGCGTAGATGTTCAGAGTGATGATGAATTCTCTGGATATATTTTTGTTTCCATGTTTGATGCAGTTTTCAACCAGAGGCTGGATGATCAATTTGGGGATGGAATATTCCATGACCTGGGATTCGTTTTCTATATTCTGAAGCAGAATCATGTGTTGATTCATCCGGTATTCCTGGATTTTGATATAATCATAGAGAATGGAGATCTCCTGCCGGATGGTGGTCTTAGCATTTTTCTGGCTGATCATATAGCGGAACAGCCGTGACAGCACTTCAATCATATCAGAAGTGATAGGAGCTTCTTCCATAAGGGCATAGCCGCGGATGGTGTCCATGGTATTATAGAGAAAATGCGGATTGATCTGGCTCTGCATAGAATCCAGCTCAGTCTGTTTTTGCAGCAGACGGCTGGAGTATTCTTTCTCCAGGGAATCATCAATTAACTCCAGCACAATGTGCAGAGAAGCTTCATAATCAGTCATCTGCTGCGCGTCCAGCAGAGCATACTTATCTTTGATGTTTTCCATCTTGATGGTACAGAGAATTACAGTCCGATAGTACTGCTTCCAGTATAATATGGTGAGAATGCTTCCGGCCAGCAAAATCAGAAAAATCCACAGAGGGACAAAGCGCCCGGGCTGGGCGCTGCTGCGGCTGAAAGAAGCAAGCATACGGCAGGTGATCAGGGCCAGGCACCACAAAATGCCGCACAGGATGAGGCGGGTGGATAAAATGGATGCATAGGGACATTTCTGAAAAGCCATAATATTTTCGTAGATGTTTCTTATTTTCTGTTTCATTTTCCGGCACCTCAGTCTGCATAAATCTTGCGGTATTCTTTAGGGGTGACTCCCACCTGTTCTTTGAACAGCCTGCTGAAATACCGTTTGTCCTGATAGCCCACTTCGCCGGCGATTTCTGCGATATTGTACCGGATATCATGGAGCAACTCTTTGGCTTTTTCCATGCGGACAGAAGTCAGATAGCAGCTGAAGGATTCTCCCACTTCTTTTTTGAAAAGAACTCCAAAGTAAGAGGGAGCCAGGTAAATCTGCTCCGCCACATTCTCCAGTTTCAGATTTTCTTTAAAATGTTCCTGAATATATTGTTTGGCCAGTTCGATCTGCCGGTTATCTGAATTCTCTTCATCCTGATGAAATGGAATCAGTTCCTGTATGAAGGACACAGTAAAACGGATTAATTCGTTCACATCAGAATAGGCTTCAATGGAATCGCAGTACTGCAGGTATGTATCAGTGATATTGACAGTGATCATTTTCCACTGATGCAGTTCGGACAGCACCTTTGACATGGTATCGCAGAAAGCAGTAAGGACTTTATGGGGGCACAGGCGGCATCCAGAGGCTGTGTTTTTGAACAGGTTTTTCAGCTGTTTCTGGAATTTGGGAAGATCCCGGATCTCAATGCTGGAGCGCAGTGCCTGCAGTTCAGAAGGAGGTACGGGATAACCGGGGGCAGCCTTTTTTTTGCTGAACTGCTGGGCAGACAGTACCTGGGAAGTTCCTAACAGCAGCCGTGCCGGCAGAATCTCCATGGCAGTCTGCAGAGAATAGGAAAGGCTCTTGGGTTCCGAAACGGGAACGCCCCAGCAGGTGGCAAGGGTCAGATTCTCATACGGTCTGATGAATTCCACCAGGTCTTCATGAATTGCAGACAGGTATCCCAGCAGCAGCTCTGCATGCAGGGGTTGATAATTCAGCAGAAAGATAAACTGGTGATTTTTGCTGTAAACTTCAAAGTCCACGCAGTAATCCCGGATTGCCGAGGAAAATCTGCGCATAAGCTGTTCCAGAATGGTATTCTGCACGGCCAGATTCAAATCCAGAAGATGATCAACCAGACAAAGCCCCATGCAAAAACAGGTATCCATCTGAAAGTCAAAGCCATATTCCTTGTTGAGACGGGGCACTGAAAGCTGCAGGGCCGAGTCTTTACTATACAAAATGTTCATAATAAAGGAACGGCGCAGTTTATGCGCCTGGGCATGGGAATCCAGGTTCATTTTCTGAATCTGGTAATCTATTTTCAGTTGAGAAGCAATTTTCAGGATTAATTTTTCCAGCACATCATTTAATTCTCCCTTGTTAATGGGTTTCAGCAGATAATCTTCCACACCCATTTTAATGGCTGTCAGTGCGTGATTGAAGCAGGAGAGTCCGCTGATGATGATAAAATGTGCGGGAATATTTTCCTCATGTACCCGCTGGATTAATTCCAGTCCGGTCATACCCGGCATGGCGATATCTGTGATAATAATATTCGGACGCCTGGAGAGAATCATCTCATAAGCTGTCTGTCCATCGTAAGCCTGTCCAGCCAGCTCCAGATTTAAGGATTCAAAGTCAATCAGGTTTTTGATCAGGTTGTTAATGGCAATTTCATCTTCTGCAATTAACAGTTGAAATTTCTTCATGTTTCCAGTGCCTCCCAGCCGTGAACATTTGTAAATATTACTAAAATACAGAGATTATATGGTCTAAATCTATGCAAGTATGATAAATCTATGAATAGGTGTGACAATCAACAGGTAAACGGTTAAAAGACTTACATTTAATTTAAGTATATGATAAAGTGGCTCCAGAAGCAAGAAGTAAATTTTGTGAGGAGGTTACACAGGTGGCGAGTGGAACATCAGAATATCTGCTGGAATTGAATCATATTTCCAAGTCCTTTCCAGGAGTCAAGGCGCTGGACGATGTAAATCTGAAACTGCAGCCGGGAAGTGTACATGCATTGTGCGGAGAGAACGGTGCGGGAAAATCCACATTGATTAAGATTATCAACGGCATTTACAAACTCGATGAAGGTGAAATCATTTACAGGGGTGAGAGAATCATTCCTCAGAGTCCAAAATCAATGCTTGAGATGGGGATTGCTACCATTCATCAGGAATTGAGTCCGGTGCTGGATATGACTGTTGCAGAAAATATTTTCCTGGGGCGGGAGCCGGTGGACAAGCTGGGGAATGTGGATTACAAAAAGATGTGGGGTGATGCGGACCAGCTTTTAAAAGATTTTGGGCTGAAATACAGTCCGAAGGCACTGCTGGGCGGTATGACTGTATCGGATATTGCCCTGATCGAGATTGTAAAAGCTATTTCCCGGGATGCATCCGTGGTGATTATGGACGAACCCACATCTTCCATCACGGAAAGTGAAGTACATATTTTATTCGAAAATGTAAAGAAACTGCAGGCCAAAGGCGTGGGTATTATCTATATTTCCCACAAAATGGACGAGATTTTTCAAATCTGCGATGAAGTTACCATACTTCGTGACGGCCAGTGGGTGCACAACTGCATGGCCTCGGACATTGACAAAGATGGTATTATCACCAAAATGGTGGGCAGGGAGATTACCGATCAGTTTCCAAAGGAAGAAGTGCCCATTGGAGAAGTTGTCATGGAGCTGAAAAACTGCAGCGGCAGAAAGTTCCAAAACATTAATTTTAAAATCCGTGCAGGGGAAATCGTGGGCTTTGCCGGTCTGGTAGGCGCAGGGCGCAGCGAACTGTTCCGGGCTGTATTCGGACTGGACACTCTGAGAGAAGGAGAAGTATTTCTGGAGGGAAAAAAATCCAATTTTAAAAATGCGGAAGCGGCCATCGATGCGGGTGTCTTAATGGCCAGTGAAGACCGGAAAATGGAGGGTGTGGTGCTCTGCCGTCCCATCCGTGAAAACATTACTCTGTCCAGCTTGAAAAATGTCTGTAACGGCGCAGGGTTTTTGAATCTGAAAGCAGAAAAGGAAGCGATTCAAGATATGATTCAGAAACTTACCATCAAGCTGGCATCCCCGGAATCTCCGGTTGCATCTTTATCCGGCGGCAATCAGCAGAAAGTGGTGCTGGCAAAATGGCTTCTCCGGTCGCCTAAGGTATTGATTTTGGATGAGCCCACCAGGGGCATTGATGTGGGAGCAAAGTATGAGATCTATAAATTAATGTGTGAACTTGCCAGGCAGGGAGTTGCTATTATTATGATTTCATCAGAAATGCCGGAAATATTTGGCATGAGCGACAGGGTGGCAGTCATGTCCCAGGGAAAACTGACAGGAGAATTGTCCAGGGAAGAAGCAACACAGGAAATGGTTATGGAATATGCAGTCAGGGGGTTTGAAGAATAATGAATAAGGAAAAGCAAAAAATAAGTTTTGCGGATTTATACAGTAAGTACGGAATTTTGATTATCCTGCTCGCAGCAGTGGTGGTGGCGGCATTTCTCAGCGATTCCTTCCTGAGTACACGGAACATCAGCAACATTATCCGGCAGAATGCGGTGGTCATGATTATCGCCTTTGGTTCCCAGATTATACTGATTACTGGTGAGGTAGACTTGTCTGCCGGTTCCGTCTGTGCGTTTTCCGGGGTGATCTCAACAATGGTTATGCTCAGCAACGGAAGCATTGTGCTGGCCATGATTGTGGGTGTACTGGTTGGTGTGGCATTCGGATTTGCCAATGGCTGGGTGGTTACCACAGCCTGTATTCCCTCTTTTATTATGACTCTGGCAACACAGTTTATCGGCAGGGGGATGATTCTTGCCATTACCAGTGCCCAGCCTGTTGCGGGATTTGACAAGCGCTTTACCGTATTTGGCCAGGGGATGGTTTTTGGGAAAATTCCTGTTCCCACTGTGATCATGATTGTTGTGTTGATTTTCTATTGGATTTTGATTAACCGCAGGCGTTTTGGACGTTATGTATATGCGGTGGGCGGCAATGCTGACGCGGCGAAAGCGTCTGGTATCAATGTGAAATGGGTGAAAATCAAGGCTTTTGTTTTCGCTGGAGCTGTAGCGGGGCTTGCAGGGGTTATCCTCATGAGCCGTCTCAATTCCGGCCAGCCAAACGGCGCGGAAGATTATGAATTTGATGCCATCACTGCAGCCATCATCGGCGGTACTTCTATGAGCGGTGGTACGGGTAAAGTGTATGGAACCGTGGTAGGGGCGCTGTTTGTGGGAGTTTTGTTAAATATCATGACTTTGACAGACGTGTCTGCTTACTATCAGAAAGTGGTAAAGGGTGCGATTATTGCAATCGCTGTTATTATTGATGCACAGGTTCGGCGTGCGCAGAAATTGTCATAAATTTCGGAAAAATAATTTGGAACAGGCATCATACACAAGTATGAAAAAATAGAGTGGCTGGAGCGTGTTTGAAAATTGTTTTCTGCATGGGTGTGCAGACGGTTGGAATAAGTTTTCAGACACGCTCTCATGAAAGGAGAAAATGAATCATGAAGAAGAGATTAATTGCAGCAATGTTGACGGCAGCTATGGCGGCGGCCCTGCTTTCGGGATGCGGCGGTTCCGGTGGAACTTCATCCGGGGGAGGAACACAGGAAAAATCAGAGGATGCAGCAGGTGATGACAATGCGGCAGAGGAGACAGGAAGTGATATGGCAAGCGAAGAGGATATTACGCTGAGAGATGACCTGGTGTACCGCGTTGGCTTTGCCAATATCGATGACAGCGATAACTGCTGCTACCCGGCAGCTCTAAAATTCAAAGAATACGTGGAAAGCGACGAATTTGCCAAATCTATTGGTGTGGATAAAGTGGAGACGCTTTTGACTGATTCTGCCGGTGATATTGAAAAGCAGACCACAAATGTGGAAACCATGCTGACCAAAGGTGTGGATATGATGTTTATCATCGGTGTGGACACTGAGGGTAATACCACGGCAGTGGAACAATGTAACGCGGAAGGCGTGCCTGTATTTATGGTGGGTACAGAAGCCTCTGGCGGTATCTGGAAATTTGTGGGGTTTGACGAAACCCAGCTTGGCCAGGGACAGGGAAAATGGTGCGCAGACAATCTGCCGGAAAACACAAAGATCTGTTATTTGGAGGGAACTCCAGGGCGTGAGGCGGCTGTTCTTAGAAAAGAAGGGTTTATGGATGGCATTGCCCAGCGGGATGACCTGGAAGTATTGTCCAGCCAGACCGGAGACTTTGATACGGAGACTGCCATGCAGGTGACAGAGGATTGGATTCAGGCTTATGGCGATGATATTGGATGTATTGTTGCGGCTGATGGGAAGATGATCACAGGGGCCTGTGAAGCAGTGAAAGCTGCTGCGTTGAGGGATCAGATTACCACCTGCGGCGTGGTATCCGTGGAAGATGACGCGTATCTGATTGAACAGGGCGATGAAGACTATGCAATTTTCGTGTACTGGCCATCCATTGGTACTCTCTGCGGGGAGATTGCGGAGAAGATATATAAAGGGGAACAGGTGGATGCGAGAACGAATATTGAGCTGCAGGACATGACAAAAGATAATGTGAAAGAACTGCTTGCAGATTCTTAAAATAAAGTAACGCCCACTTTTTTAGCATTTGAACGAAGAAAGAGTACAGTGGTGCGCGGCTGTGCTCTTTCTTTGTCTTTTTAACAAAAAGTCAAGATATCACTGTTTTTAGTCAAGAACCTATACAGAAATACAGAGGGAGATCTGATAAACTGTCAATAATAGCAAGAGGAAAATGGCAAAGAATAAAATCAAGATAACAGAAAAAAGGAGAATTTAACCATGACTTCAAGAGAACGTGTATTGACAGCCCTTGCACACAAAGAACCAGATAAAGTGCCCATTGACCTGGGAGCCACCTACAATTCCGGCATCAGCGCCTGCGCCCTTTACCGTCTGAGGGAATATTACGGCCTAGAGAAACGGCCCATCCAGATCTACGAGACTTCCCAGATGATTGGAACCATGGAGCCGGATATTATGGAAAGGATGCATATTGACGTAATCGGCCTGAATTCGGCAAATGACTGTGCAGGTGTTCCTCTCCACGGCCCTATGCAGGATTTCACCATGCCGGACGGCACACCGGTGAAGATTTCGGCAGCTCACAAGTATAAAGTGGATGAAAAGGGCAGGAGTTTTTTATATCCACAGGGAAATGACAGCTATGATCCAAGCTATGTGATGCCGGAGGGCGGATATTTCTTTGACGCAATCCCCCGTTCCCCTGGTTATGATGAGGATAATCTGACACCGGAGGAAGATTTTAAGGAAGATTTCAAGCCCATTTCCCAGGAAGACGCCAGGTGGTACGAGGAAAACGCGAAACTGCTCAGGGAGACTACGGATAAAGCCATTTTTGGATGTTTTGGCATGGGCGGCATCGGCGACCCGTCTGCCATACCAGGAGGAGGCGTGCTGGAGCCTAAGGGAATCCGCACCTATCAGGATTGGTGTATGGCACAGCTTTTGTATCCGGAATATATCAAGGCTGTTTTTGAAATGTGGACAGACAATGCACTGAAAAGTCTAGAGATCTATCATCAGGCTGTGGGCGATAACATTGATGTGATCAATATCAGCGGTACAGATTTTGGAACTCAGGTGGGACCCATTATGTCTCTGGATACTTTCCGCACACTGTACAAACCGTATTACAGGAAAATGAATGACTGGGTGCATGACAACACGTCCTGGAAAACCCATTATCATTGCTGCGGCGCCATTGAGGTGTTCATTGAAGACTTTATTGACATGGGAGTGGATGTATTGAATCCGGTACAGCTCTCAGCGGCAGGCATGGACGCCCGCCAGCTGAAAGACAAATACGGCAGCCGAATCACATTCTGGGGCGGCGGTGTGGATACCCAGGGACTGCTCCCCACAGGCACACCAGAACAGGTGAAGGCCCAGGTGAAAGCGCGTCTGGATATTCTGGCAAGAGGCGGCGGATATGTGTTTAACACCATTCACAATATTATGGGAAATGTACCCGCAGAGAATATTGCCGCATGTTTTGAGGCGGCAGATGAGTTTAGATTTTAATGGTACAGACAGGCTGGAAAGCAATCTCCGTGAGAGAAGGGGCTTTCCGGCCTGTTTTACACTGCCCTGGCATATCAAATATTATCCAAAGAATCCTCCTGCACAGCGGCGCATTACACCGCAAAACTGTCCGGAATCCTCTGAAATCCAGCCGGTTTTCCTGCCGTACTGGAATTTGAAATTTTTCCAGAAACACAGGGAAGAACCGGAAAGATTGCAATTTTGGGCAGAGCCAGGAATGGTAAATCTTTTTTAATATCTATATTAGCAAAAAGCCGTAAGGAGCACAATGAGGTATTTTGCTCCAATGGAAAGGATAAAACTGTCTGTCCTGTACAGAATGTTTTTATTGATGCGCAATTTAACGAATGTTTTGAATTTCATACGGATTTCAATTCGATATATAAATCTGAAGATGAAAATGAGGAGTTACAGGAGCTGAAAGAATCAGTAAGTTCGGTGCTCGGAAAGCAATATTACTTTGAGGATGATGATGCAAAAACAAAAATGGAAGCAATAGAAGAAATTATCCGGCAGATGCGGGTGATGGAAAGCAGATATGAAGGCAGGAAAGCAAGCGATACATATATTTCAGTATATTTGAGGCCTGGTGGATTTTTGAGAGATATCATGCGGGAAGCATCACTGCGGAGAGTAGAAGTTATGGATACACCGGGAGTATCCGGGGAAATTGCGGCAACAAAGCTTTCTAAGGCAGATTTGTATATTATTATATTAAGGCCTGACAATGAAAAGGAAGCACGGACGCTGGAAAAGATTGTGACGGAATTAAAGCCCTACACAGCTTCCTCAAAAGTTATCTTTTTATTTAAAAAGGAAGCTGTGATACAAACGGAAGTGAAATATGAACAAAAAAGCAGGGAAGCAAAAAAAACATGGCAGAGTTTGAGCATTTGTTCAGCGGGCTCAAGGGAGCTGTTATCAATACAGATTCAGAAATCTTAAATCTTGCGGAAAATACTGTGATGTTTCCCACTATGGATGCTGAGGAGCTTACCCTTTCAGAAGAACTATTTCTGAAAGAACTGGATGGCCGGTTTAAGGCGGCATTTAAGACGGAAGAAGCGGAACAGCAGGAGAAAGAACGGTTCCAGAAGGTGATTCGCCTGCATGGGGGGAATGCAGTTGATGATATTTTAAATTTGTTAAAGCAATTGCGAAACATACACTTGGAGATGGGGATGAAGAATATACCCTTGATAAATTTAAGAATGAAGGCCACTATCGCGTGATGACCGGAGACCATTATAGAATCTACAATGACCTATCCAGAGCATATGAAAAAGAAGTTAAACTTTTAGACGACTATTTTTCAAGATTTACAGCAGATAATGTCCCTGAGGAATGGAAGCAGGATATTATTCGCTATATTTACCGTGTTATTTTAAAATCAGTCAGCCAGGATCGTGGAATTGGCATTGGAGCGCATCCCTGGGAAGAAAATCCAGCAAGGACAATGCTTGTTGAAGAAGCTGTCAATGCAAAACTCGTTTATGAGTATGTTGAGGGCGAGGAAGAAAGACAGGTACCTTTGTGTATAGAAAAGCATTGCAGAATTCTGGAATTTCTAGTAACAGCAGCTGGAATTATGTTGGGGCAAATCGAGATGAAGAAAATATGAAAAAACTCGAAAAAATCCAACAATTGGCGTGCTGCTCTGCCAGCAGAAAAGTGACGCGCTTGTCGAACTGACCCTGCCAGCGGATTTCAATATCTACGCTTCAAAGTATGAGTTGTATTTGCCTGATAAGGAAGAACTTCAGAAAAAACTTAAAGAGTGGATCGCAGAGGAGACGGCTGCTGACAGTTATTAAAGCCCCGTTTGTTTCCCGACTGAGGAGTTGTAGAAAAATGTAGCAGTTATTTTTTTACAGCTCCTTAGCCGGAGGTTTGTATTGTTGGTGCGGACCTTTCTAATTACAAAAGCTTACGTTTTTACGATATTTTCTTATCGCAGAGCACAATTTCCGGCCTGATTGGACATCCGCCCATACAGGAAATACGCTTGGGACAGCTGGGGCATGCGGTCTGGAGCTGAGCTCGAAAATCATCAAATTCTCTGCTTTTCCATGCATCTTCTATTGTATGGTTTTTCAGGCTGACGGACCAGCGCAGGTCCTGATTGTCGAAACTGCAGGGCATCATCTGCATATCCGGAGAAATATAGGCTGACCAGCGGGCGGCCTCACAGGTGTCTATACTGTCCATATTGATATTTCCAGGAGTATTGACTAAAGCCGGCACTGTACAGGAATCGAATCCGATTTTATAACCGGTTTTTCCGGAGACAGCCAACTGAATCAGATGCTGGAACTGCCGATGTTCTGTGGAAATCATATTCTGCTCTCTGCCAAGGCCCACTGGCTTGTGCAAAAGAAAGACCACAGCGTTAATACCTGCCGGGAAGGTATGGTTTTTCAAACATTCTATGGCTTCATCTACGGTATTTTTATTCAGGACATAATGGATATTTGTCTTTACCCCGGATTTGAGCAGCAGGCGGACTGCCCGGCAGGTATATTCACTGCGGTACCAGCTCACTGCTGCGGCACCGCAGTACCGGCGGCAGAGAGAGGCAGTATCTTCTGTCATTCCCAGACCGGAAGTTGTAAAATTTGGCACAATACCCACCTGATGGCAGATTTCAAGAATCTCACGAAAATGTTCGTGCTGGTCCGGGTCTCCACAGCCGCCCAGAGCAAATTGATAAGTCCGGCCCTTACACTGGGCGGCGATGTTTTCGAAATCCGACAGGCGCATGTTGGCGTCCTGGCGGTGAAGACCGTTTTGATAACATTCGATTCCGGCTTTTATGCACAGTCTTTTCTGCCCATGGATGCAGTGCCCCATAATTCCCACATCTAATAATTCGGGAAAAGATGCCATAAATGGATCAGTTCCTGTGTCGGTTCCATCTTTTATAATGCCAGTGCGGAAGTATTTCCCGGTGTTTTCGTCAAAAAATGACAGGAAGTCTTTTTCTTTTCTTATTTTCATAGTTTATGCCATCCACAAATCCTTAATAACTCAGGTCTCCGTCTATAGTCACAAAGTTTCCGCCGCCGGATTCTTCCAGCCGCTTCCACAGTCTTTCCAGCAGCTCCGCATAGTCATACTCGCAGCACTCAAAGCAGACACAGTCTCCATAGATGGATTTGCCCTCCTGCAGTGCTTTTCTGATTTCCTTTTGGTAATCTTCATTGATGTATTCGTCTTCAAATACTTTCTGAATCTGGTCCTCTGTACTGCCAGGAGCCAGCATCTTCTTACCCAGCATTTCTTCCAAAACAAAGTTGATGATCACATCTTTGAGTGTCTGGGAGAGTTCTTCGTCCCGGGCGATAATGAAACTGCTACTGCTTGAATTTGTCACAAAGTCTGTTCGAATTTTCATGAATGTTTCCTCCAATGTGGTGTTTTTTTGTAATCATTATGAGTATAACCTGTCAGCCGGCCCCTGTCATTGGACTTGTAATTCAATACAAGTTTTCGTTTTCCATGCAATGAACGGGCAAGTACGGCCATGCCATTTCCAGAAGTATTTTACATTGCAGTGAAGACCCAGAGGAATGTGTCAACCTCATACACATTAAAACGTTTCATTAAATTGTTTTTGCGATTTGCATTCCTGCTTCTGTTGTTCCCAAAGGGCGCCCATGCTATAGTGAGTTCAACAAGAAAAAATTACTTCAGAAACAAATAATTTAGGAGGAAAAATAATGTACGGACAGGAATTCAAATTTTTTGACCTTTTGGAGATCTTCAAAAACAGAGAGGAAGTTGAGGGCACAGGCGAGTGTGTAGATGTTTATGATTACACAGATTTTAACATGCGTTGGATCGAGCCGCCGATTCCAATCTACTATATCTCCACACTCGATGAGTACGGCAATTCGAATGTGGCTCCGATCTCTCTCGGAACCTGCTGCTGGGGAGAGCATCCCTGGGGAAGACATTACTACACCATCGGTGTACAGCATACCCGCAACACCAACCGTAATCTGAAACTGAATAAGGAATGCGTTATCAGCTATGCAAACGCAAGACAATTAAAGGAAAGTACCATTGCCTGCTGTCCGCTTCCCTATGGCATCAGCGAGATGGATGTTGCTAAGTTTACCCCGCTTCCATCAAAGAAGGTTAAGCCAGCCGGCATCAAGGAATGTATATCCAACCTGGAAGCACGCGTTATCGATGAAGTGGAAGTTTCCAATACAACAATATTCGTTGTTGAGATCGTTGGTATGAGCGTTGACAAGGAAGCTCTCGACCGTGACAGACATAGTAAATATCAGTTGGGTATTGGTGGAACAGACCTGGTATTTGAGATGTCACTGACCGGAAGCCCGGCGCGTATGAACTACGGTCTGATTGACCAAAACAGAATTCTGCCATGCCCAAGTACCATCGGCGATGAAAAAGAGTGGAAGGGTTCCTTTGAATCATGGATGACTTCCGAGCTTCACAGAGGCCGCATGACAAAGAAAGAGTACAAGAGACTCATGCTCCTCAACAAGAGTTGGATCCGCAATTCCAATCCTGCTGCGAATGGAGAAGTTAAGAAAGAATTGACAGAGCTGCTTAGAGAGATGATCTGGCGTCCAATCAGGGATAATGACTATGTACGTAAAAATGATGTACAGGCTGGAAAAGAGCATAACTATGTGCGTAACTCTGTTGGTTATTATGACTTTACACATGAACTTATGGAAGTTACTGGAAAAGACGCAGCTAAGTTCCTTGACCGTATGATGGTTGAGGGTGTCGGCAAAATCAAGACAACACAGGCTAAGTACATGACTATGCTGAACAGGGACGGCATCATCATCGACGATGTGATCGTATTTCGTCCGGAGGAAGACAAGTACTGGGTATCTACTCTGAAGATTGACAAGATGTTTATCTGGTTTGACATGAATAAACAGGATGAGGATGTATCCTACAGAGAAATCACCTGTGACAAAACCATGTATGCCGTACAGGGCCCTGACTCCCGTAAAGTACTGAATGCGGTGCTTGAGAAGGACATTACTGACCAGAAGTTCTATACAATCTGTGACAATGCAATCAATGGTCATCCAGTCAAGATTGCCCGCTGTGGTTATACCGGCGAGCTTGGATATGAAATCTACTGTGACCCGGATAATGAGCTGTTGGTAGAGACCAAGCTGGAGGAGTGCGGCAAAGAGTACAATATTCAACGCATCACTACAGATGTGATCATAACCAGCCTTCCTAAGGAAAAGGGATATGTTCTGATGAGCGATCTGGAGAGACTGAATCCCCTTGAGGCAGGATTTGACTGGACCATCGACTGGTGCAAGGACTTCATCGGCAGGGATGTGCTTGAGAAAATCAAGGCAGAAGGCGGTCCGAAAAGAACCATGATGGGCTTCATGATCGACGATGCGAAAGCAGCTCTCCAGTTTGAAAGCAAGGTGTTTAAAGATACGAAGAAAATCGGCCGCATTACCTGCTATACCTACGGATACACGGTAGAGAAGGTTATTGGTTACTGTCTGATTGATACTGACGCTGCAAAACCAGGTGATACTGTCAGCATCCATGGTTATAAGGCAGTTCTGTCTGACCGGGTATTCTATGATCCTGAGAATGTAAGAATCAGAGGGTAAACAATAACATGGGTTATAGGATATAGTTCCGATGGAAGTGAATGGGGTATTGATATTGCACTTGTATCGGGAGTGTAAAATAAAGTGTGATGTGGTATAAAAAAAGTTGACACCCCATTCTCAAGGATTTGAGGTATAATCAAGAGAATAAGGAGTGAACAAAAATGGCAGAAAACAGGCAATACGACCATGAATACAAAGTACAGGCAGTGAAACTGGCAAAGGAAATCGGACAAGCAAAGGCCGCTAAAGAACTGGGGGTTCCAAAGAATACCATGTATGGCTGGGTACGGGCCAACCGCCTTGGCAGTCTCGACCTTGGGGCAGGTTCACAAACCCCGCAAAGCGCCATGACGCTTAACGAGGAACTTCTTCAGCTCCGCCAGCAGGTTAAGGAACAGGAAAAAGAAA
>CAJURF010000069.1 GCA_910588825.1 uncultured Lachnospiraceae bacterium | reverse complement strand
ACGCCTGCGCTTCCCTTTTCGTTGCAAAGCCCCTCTTTTGTGTCTGCTTCCTCTCCCCCTTCCAGTTGGTGAAACGGTAAATTACTCTCCATGTTCCAGTTGCATTGTCTTTGTATACAGCCATCTTCTAATCACTCTCCTTCCTTATTCGCTGTAACAGACCTTTTTATGAAAAAATGTAGCGTTCACACGTCCTGTCACGGTCAGATAGCCCTGTTTCTGTAACTCTGTATTCAGTTCCCTTACAATCTGGTAGGCTTTTGACTTCGACACACGCAATTCCGCTGCCACTTCCTCCACTGTCATAAATGATTTTTCTGTCATTCAGTTGTTTTCTCCTTTCTAACTATTTTTGTTTAAGTTCTGCATATAGAATACTAAATAAATTCCGTTAAGTCAAGTGGTTTTCAAAAGAATCTTAACTTTTTTTATTTAAGTTATTCTTGCTATTTCTATTTCCTCATGCTATACTAAATTCAACAAATTTGTTTAGTATCGGAGGTTTGATTATGGCAATCGGCAAACGTATCAAATTTTTTCGCAATAGAAAAGGCATGACGCAAAAGCAACTGGGCGAAATCCTCGGCTTCCTCGGAAAGACCTCTGATGTCCGTATGGCACAGTATGAATCCGAAGCCAGAGTGCCGAAGCATGACCTTGTAAAAGAAATGGCGAACCTTTTCGGTATCAGCACCCACGCCCTCACAGTGCCGGACATTGATACAAATATCGGGCTTATGCACACCCTCTTTGCGCTGGAAGATATGTACGGGCTGAAAATCGGTGAGATTGACGGGGAAATCTGCCTGCGTCTGGATAAGTCCGATTACTCCACCTATTCTTCCATGTTCAAAATGTTCCACGCATGGCAGTCAGAAGCCGCCAGACTGGAAAAGGGCGAAATCACCAAAGAAGAATATGACGAGTGGCGGTACAAATATCCAGAACTTGACACCCACCAAATCTGGGCAAAGGTTCCTCCGCAAGAATTGTTTGACTTCATCAATGAAGCCGCTAAGGAAGCAGAAAGCACAGAAAAGAAAGAAACAAAGCGCAAGAAGAAAAAATGAACGCAAAAAACCTTACCAATTTTCAGTTGTCATATCTGAAAATCAGTAAGGTTTTTCTGTTATTGAAGTACTCTTTAATCTAACGAGTGATACCCGAAATGTTGCCAAATCGTTGCCAGAACCTAAACAAATTTGCTTGCAATCCGCATAAATAAAGACTTTTTCAATCCAATTTCATCACTCGAACTCAATCGTCCCAGGCGGTTTCCCAGTAATATCATACATCACCCGATTCACATGGTCCACCTCATTTACGATCCTGCTGGAGACTTTCTGAAGCACATCCCAGGGAATTTCAGCTGCCTCAGCGGTCATGAAATCAATGGTATTTACTGCGCGCAGGGCAATGGCGTAGTCGTAAGTCCGTTCGTCGCCCATGACACCTACACTTTTCATATTGGTGAGGGCTGCGAAGTACTGGCCGATGGTCTTGGAGAGACCAGCGCGGGCGATTTCTTCCCGGTAAATGGCGTCGGCTTCCTGTACCATTTTTACTTTATCCTCAGTTATTTCTCCGATGATACGGATGCCCAGTCCGGGGCCGGGGAAAGGCTGGCGGTATACCAGGCTTTCAGGAATCCCCAATTCCAGTCCGGCTTTACGGACCTCATCTTTGAACAGATCTCTTAGAGGCTCGATGATTTCTTTGAAGTCCACGCAGTCAGGCAGGCCGCCTACGTTGTGGTGGGATTTGATCACCGCTGATTCTCCGCCCAGGCCGCTTTCTACCACGTCTGGGTAGATGGTGCCCTGTACCAGGAAGTCTACGGCGCCGATTTTTTTTGCCTGTTGTTCAAATACGCGGATGAATTCTTCGCCGATTATTTTCCGTTTCCTTTCCGGTTCTTCGATTCCCTCTAGTTTTTCATAAAACTGTTTCTGGGCGTTTACACGGATGAAGTTTAACTGATAGGGGCCCTCGGGGCCGAATACATGTTCCACTTCATCCCCTTCATTTTTTCGGAGAAGTCCGTGGTCCACGAACACGCAGGTGAGCTGGTTTTGTACTGCCTTGGACAGCAGCACGGCAGCCACAGAGGAATCTACGCCGCCGGACAGAGCGCATAAGACTTTTCCTGTTCCCACTTTTTGGCGTATTGCCTGGATGGAGTCCTCCACAAAAGATTCTATTTTCCAGTGGCCTGCACAGCCGCAGACATTGTAAAGGAAATTGGAGATCATCTTGGTCCCCTCAGGCGTGTGGAGAACTTCCGGGTGGAATTGAATGGTATATAGTTTTTTCTGCCGGTTTTCGGCAGCAGCAGTGGGGCAGTCTGCCGTATGGGCAGTTACCTGAAATCCTGGCGCAGGTTCTGCGATGTAATCAAAGTGGCTCATCCAGCAGATGGTCTGGGGAGATACGTTTTGAAATAATGGAGAATCGGTATTCAGAGTGACCTCTGTTTTGCCGTATTCCCGGACTTTTGCCTGTGCGACTTGTCCCCCCAGAAGATGGTGCATCAATTGGGCGCCATAACACAGTCCCAATATGGGAATCCCCAGTTCAAACAATTCTGCGGTATAGGAAGGGGAGTCATCCAGGTAACAGCTGCTGGGACCGCCGGTTAATATAATACCCCTGGGAGCCAGCGCTTTGATTTTTTCCAGAGGCGTTTTGTAAGAGTAAATTTCGCAGTATACCTTGCATTCCCGCACCCGCCGCGCAACCAGCTGGTTGTATTGGCCGCCGAAATCCAGTACAATTACGGTTTCTCTTTTCATAGTGTATATTTTCTCCTTTATGTGATGAGGTGAAGAATTGTACAGAAATAACTTGTGATATTACTTGTCTTTTTCTCCGGCAGCATCTGTCAAAAATCAGTTGCATAGCCTGCTGTGCGGCTGATTTTGAGAGGCGCTGGAAGAAAGTGTCCATCGCCGGAGGCGGTTTTCAATGGATCTTTGATTGCAGCCGTTAAGGACAAGACAATTGCACCTGGATATCAGATGCGGATTGACTGCCATTTGCCCCGCCAATACCGGATAACAAAAAATATGGCTCTTACCAGCCAGTCTACGATCATGGATGCCCAGACGCCGAAGACTCCTAACCGGAGATGGCCGGCTAACAGGTAGCTGAAACCGATGCGGAAAATCCACATGGAAAAGATGGAGACTAACATGCAGTATCTTGCATCGTTTGATGCCCGCAGAGTGTTGCTCAGCGTAAAGGAGGCAGGCCATATGGTGACTGCACAGACGCTGTGGAACAAAATAATCCGGGAGGCAAGGGTTCCTGTTTCCGGGGAAAGGTTATAAACTTTCATAATGACTGGCAGCAGTAAAACAATCAATATATTCATGATGAACAGGCTGATATAGGAGACTGCCATAATTTTTTTCGTGTAATAACGCACCTGTTCATAATCACCGGCCCCCACACATTGGGCGGTTACGCTGGATAAAGCATAGCCACAGGCCATGCCGGTGAGGACTGCGAACATACATACAGAATTGCTGACTGCGTTTGCGGCGATGGCCACAGTGCCAAATGTGGACACCAAACTGAGAACTATGATTTTTCCCAGCTGAAACATACTGTTTTCCAAACCATAAGGGATACCGATGGAGAGAATCTTTTTGAGAATTCCCCGGTGGAAACGGATTCCTAGTAATTTTGTAAGGTGGAGGGTTTTCTTCTGGTTGAGCAGCAGGAAAATCATTGTGATTCCTGCGAATATGCGGGAGACCAGAGTAGGGATGGCAGCACCCTCGATTCCCAGGCCGAATCCGTATATCAGCAAGGCATTTCCCATCAAATTCATTCCGTTCATCAGCAGTGACATGATCATGGGGGTCCGGGAGTCGCCCATTGCACGGTAGATAGCGGCTCCAGCATTATAAAGGGCCATAAATGGTATGGATGCGGCGGCAATCAGCAGATAAGTATTGCAGTTTTTCATAACCAGAGGGTCAATATTGCCGAACACCACATGGAGGACAAACGGCTTTCCAAGATAGAGAAGAGCCATGATTAAAACAGACAGCCCGCTGATGAACAAAACCAGCTGGTCCACTACCTGACAGCCTTCCTGGGGCTTGCCCCGTCCGATTGCCTGGCCGGCCACAATGGCGCCTCCTGTTGCAAGAGCGGTAAAAGCATTGATTAAAAGTATCATCACAGAATCAATCAGCGATACAGCAGATACGGCTTCTTCCCCCACCGTAGATACCATGACAGAATCTGCCAGACCGACAAATATCAATAAAAACTGTTCAATAATCAATGGAATAATCAGGTTTCGTAAATCCCGGCTGCTAAATAATCGTTTCATCTTTTTATCCTTTCTGCACTTCATTATACGCCCATCCTTCCTACAAAGCAAGGAAGAAAGAATTTATGCACAAAAGCATACGTATTTGCCCAATCATTTGGCTGATGGGTATATCATGAAGGTCCCGGACAGCAGCCGGAATTTTGTTCATATCAAATCAGTAGAATGAATCATGGGATTTATGAAGATATTTTTCTTTTGTGGCGAGTCCTCCCCGGATATGCCGTTCCTGTTTATTTACATCTAAAACCCGGCGCACTTCCCCGGCCAGTTCCGGGTTGATTAGCACCAGGCGGTCTACCATATCTTTATGTACGGTTGTCGCTAATGAGAACGGCCCAGCCGGCACAAATAGATATCCACGCAGCCGTTTTTATCTGCTTCGATTTTTTGGATGATTTGTTTCAGCTGTTCATTGGTCATATCGCGGACAGAGGTGAGGCTTTCCAAGTTGGGAAAAGTTTTTAATATGAGTTCTTCCGGCTGGATGGCATTGTTTAAATTATATTCGAGTAATTGTAAATCCCTTTCCAGCCGGTGAATTTCACCTTTTATGGGCTTGAGTTTTTCACTTAGTTCTTCACGGGTGATCAAGTCATCGGCGTACATATCCATGTATTTCTGCCGTTTTCTTCTTAATTTTCCAAGATTTGTATTTAATTCTTCCCTATTACAAATGGTTTCATCTGCGGACACATAAGCTTTAGAGAGTTCTTTTATGATATAATTATAAATTTTTCGCTGGGACTTTAACAGTTCTGAAAAATAGTCCTCCAGTATCTGGATTAATTCTGCCTCCTCTATGGACGCTGCATTTGGGCAGCAATCCGCCCCTTTGCCGTTATGTCCGGAGCATACCCAGCGGATATACGTATTTTTGTAAGTGCGGACTACGCGGCGAAAAGACCAGCCGCAATCCGCGCATTTTATTACAGTGCTGAAAAGGTGCAGGCTGCTTTGACGTCCCCCCTTTGTCTGGAAAGTTTTGTGGCGGCTTGACAGAATATTCTGTGCCTGGGAAAACTGTTGGGGTTCAATAATCTGCAGGTCCGGACGTTCAGTTATGATCCAGTCGGATTTCTCCTTTTGCCGCCGTACTCCTGTGAGAAAATCTGAGATTTCCTCTTTGCCGTTGATGATTTTACCAGTGTAGAGCTCGTTGGAAAGGATGCGGCTCACCGCATTTTGGCTCCACCTGCAGCAGCGTTTGGTTCTCAGGCCCTTGTCGTTGAGCAGGTTGGCGATTTTTGAAGTTCCATACCCTTTTACTGTGTACCAGTGGTAAATCTGCCGGATAATCCCAGCCTCCTCCTGGTTGATTTTCATATCAAAGCAGGTGTCTGGGGTTTTATCGTAGCCATATACAAGATTGGGGACTCGTCCCTTTTCTGCATTCACTTTCTTGCCAAATTTAATGCGTTTGGAAGTGTTGGCGCTTTCTTCCTGTGCAAGCGCACCGAAAATAGTCAGGACAAATTCAGATTGGCCCAGGACGGACATGTTGGCCGTGAGGAATGTGGTCTCAATCCCCAGGGATTTTAAAGTGCGGATATTCTGGAGCAAATCCACAGTGTTGCGTGCAAAGCGGGAGATATCTTTCACAACCACCATGTCAAACAGTCCTTTCTCAGCATCTGCCATGAGACAGAGAAATTCTCTGCGATTTCTGGTTTTGGTGCCGGAGATACCTTCGTCAGCGTATAGCCGGACAAGGTTGTGGCTGCCTTTTGCGGCGTACTCTCTAAAAAAATTTTTTTGGGCCTCCAGGCTGTTTATCTGGTCTGATTTATCAGTAGATACTCTGCAGTAAGCGGCTATATTCATATGATTTTCTCCTGGATAAAAGTGTTATCTGTCCCTATACGTTTTTCAGCTTCTGCCTGCAGAATGCGCTTTAATTTTTCCTGATTGACTTTGATTAACAGTTCCGCTATGCGGCAGGCTGCAGCTTCAGGCGTGTTCGGATTGTGAAAGCAAAATTTTAATTTAGTTTTTGTTGAAATGGAAAATCCCCCCTTTGGTGGTCTCTGAGCATTCCCGGAAAGTCCCGGCACCTGCAGCTGCCGGATGAATATAGCTGGAAATCCTGTGGATTTCAGCTTTCCAGGAACCTGTTGTTTTTTAAACATATGAAAGTGAAGAAATAAATATTACGAAGGCTGTTTCCAATGGATTTTTGGTGGTAACCGTGAAGCGCTGGACAATTATGAAATATATAAATATTTTTCCCCCATACTGTTGAAATTTTATTGAATGTTTTGTACACTTATAAGGGTGAAAGGGGGACTGAGATGAAAAAAGCAATGAATCAGTCAAAACTAATTATAATTTTAAACGGGGTCTCGATTCTGGCTCTGCTGATCATGGTGGCTTTATTGATACTTAACAGCAGAATAACCAATCGGTTAAACGCTGCCAGTGAGGACCGGTTTAATTTGACGTACTACGCCAATCAGTTTATGAACGGCTCCGCCTATCTTACAAATGAGGTGCGTGCCTATGCGTCTACAGGTGATCAGGAACATTATGACAATTATTGGAATGAAGTCAACAATCTGAAAAGTAGGGATATAGGTGTTGCGGGGCTGCAGGAAATCGGGATTACTTCCGGGGAGCAGGCGATGATAGATGAGATGTCTTCTATCTCCAATGAATTGGTTCCGCTGGAAGATGAGGCTATGAAAAATGTTCAGGCAGGGCGGCTGGCAGAAGCTTTGGACTATGTATATGGAAATGACTACAGCACATCTATTGGAAAGATTAATTCTCTGAAGGAGCAGTTTCTAGAGACGCTGGCTTCCAGAACACAGGAACAGGTAAAGAGTCTGTCTGTGCAGGTGGGCACCATTCGGGTCGTGCTGATTATCGCATTATTTTTGGTAGGCATTATGCAGCTGCTGATTATGAGAGTTACCAGGAAAAAGATTTTAAGTCCAGTGATTTCGGTGAGGGATCAGATGAAAGAGATTTCCTGTGGAAATCTTTCCGCAGAGTTTTCATTGGAGCCGGACAGTTCGGAAATTGGAATGCTGGTAGATTCTATTCATGAAACGAAGCAGGAGCTTAAAAAATATATCAATGATATTGATGCAAAGCTGGCACAGATGGCAGACGGCGATATGAATCTGGATGTGGGAGACGATTATCGGGGAGAATTTCTTCCCATTCAGGGAGCCATGCGCCGGATTTTAGATGCGCTGAATCAGGCTCTTTCTCATATTAATGCTACGGCAGAGCTGGTTACAGCGGAGTCTGAACGTGTGGCGTCAGATGCCCAGGTGCTGTCAAATGGGGCGGTAGAACAGGCGTCAGCTGTGCAAGAGCTTGCATCGGGAATTCAGGCGCTGTCTGATCAGGTTAAAAGCACATCTGAGGATGCAGAGGATGCTAAGAAAAGCTCTGTTGACGCTGCCCAGAAGCTGGAGGTATGCAATCAGAAAATGGAAGATCTGACAGCAGCTATGGCAGATATATCCAGGTCTTCCCAGCAGATAAGCGGTATCATCAAAACTATAGAGGACATATCTTTCCAGACAAATATTCTGGCATTGAATGCGGCGGTGGAGGCAGCCCGTGCCGGTTCCGCAGGCAAAGGGTTTGCAGTGGTGGCTGATGAAGTGCAGAGTCTGGCAAACAAGAGTGCAGAGGCTGCCCATGATATTACCAAGCTGATCCGGGATTCTATGGATTTGGTAGAGCATGGATCATCTCTGTCTGCAGATACCACAGAGACGCTGGCAATAGGCGTTTCAGGGGCGCAGAGGTCCACTGAGCTGGTGGAACGGATTGCCATGTCTGCTACGAAACAGGCGGAGGCGCTGGAACAGCTCACCCAGGGAATGGATCAGATATCCGGAGTGGTTCAGACCAATGCATCTACAGCTGAAAAATCAGCAACTTCGGCCAAAGAACTTCTGGGTCAGGCGGAAGAACTGAAAGTTTCTGTGCAGAAGTTCCGGCTTCGCGGATAATCATTCATTTTAGGAGGTATTTATTTATGGTGTATCAATTTACAAAGGATTTAGAAACTGGAAATGCGGCTATTGATTCCGAGCACCGCCAGTTGATTCAGGCCATCAATGACCTGCTGAGTGCCTGTTCTTCTGGGAAAGGCAGAGGGGAACTGGAGAAAACCACCCATTTTCTCTCTGAGTATACGGCAAAACATTTTTCCCACGAAGAAACGCTTCAGAAGCAGAGCCGGTATCCGGACTACATAAATCACCGTAAATATCATGAAAACTTCAAAAAAGTGGTGAAAGATTTATGTGGGCGCTTGGAAAAAGAGGGACCGACAATTGCATTGGTGGGGCAGGTGAACACAGCCATTGGCGGATGGCTGGTCAATCACATCAAACAGGAAGACACGAAACTTGCTGCACATCTCAAAGCCCGGTAAGGAACTGTCCCGCACTACGCGCCAAGGAAGAGGGCGGCTGATGCAGCCGCCCTCAGGCGCGGGGGAATCCGGCTTTGCCGGATTCTTTCTTAATAATGATATTTGGAACGTTTCTTGATAAGAAATAAAGCGGTCACAGCCGCAGCCATCAATTCTGCTGCGGCGATGGATATCCAGATACCGTCGATTCCCCAGAGGAGAGGGAATATCAGCACTGCAGCGGTCTGAAACAGTAAAGTACGCAGAAAGGAGATTAATGCTGAAATCAGTCCATTTCCAAGAGCGGTAAAAAATGAGGAGCCGTAGATGGCGATTCCCGCAAATAAAAAGGAAAAGGAGAAAATTCGGAATCCTTTCTGGGTCAGAGCCATAAGATCTGGGTCATAGCCCACAAAAATGACAGAAAACGGCTGGGCCAGCAGTTCGGCCAGACAGAACATGGTGATGGAGCAGATACCAATAATAATGAGGCTTTTTTTGAGCAGGTTCTGCATTTCCCCATGATTGGCTGCGCCAAAATGGTATCCAATGACAGGTGCCGCACCTACAGAATATCCGATAAATGCAGCGAGAAAGACAAAGTTCACATACATCAGGACGCCATATGCCGCCACGCCGTCCTCCCCGGCGTATCGGATCAGCTGTGCGTTGTACAACATGCTGACCAAGGACATGGAGATATTGGACATTAATTCAGAGGAACCATTTGTGCAGGCTTTTAACAAGGCTTTTCCGTCAAATTTTGTTTTTGTGAGCCTCAGAATACTGGTATTGGGGCAGCAGAAATAAAATAAAGGGGCAATACCGCCCACTGCCTGGCTGAGTGCGGTGGCAGCCGCCGCGCCTGTCAGTCCCCAGTGAAACACAGCCACAAAAAGAGCATCCAAAACCATATTGGTCACACCTGCGGCTATGGTAAAAGCAAGTCCCAGCTGTGGCTTTTCCGCAGTGGAAAAGTAGCTGAGGAATTCATATTCCAGTATGAGCGCAGGCAGTGCGGGCAGAAGAATGCGTCCGTAAGATACGCACTGGTCCAGCAGGGTGCCCTCAGCTCCCAGCATGCTGGCGATGGGGCGGATAAAGAGAAAGCCGAAAACGGCAATCAGTATACCACAGATGGCTGACACATACACAAACAGAGAAAACAGGCGGTTTGCCCGCCTGCGGTCACCAGCGCCGATGGTTATGGCAATGAGTGCACTTCCCCCGGTGCCGAACATAAATCCCACAGCGCCCAGAATCATCAGAAAGGGCATAATGAAATTCACGGCGGCAAAAGGGGTTTTTCCAACAAAATTAGAGACAAAGAAACCGTCCACTACGCCATAGATGGAAGTGAAAATCATCATGACAATGGATGGCATCGTGAAGCGCAGCAGTTTCTTATAATCAAAGTGGTCAGACAATTGTATATTCATTTCGGATAATTCCTTTCTTCACCCGGGTTCTTTTGTATAAAATTTAGTTCTTTTATGCTTTCCTGAAAAGACAACAGATATCTCTGGGTCAGTTCCAGGTACAGCATCTTTTCATCTTCTTTCCAGGAGGCAAATATACTGTTTTCGATTTCGATTAAGCGGACAGCGGTATTTTCAGCCAGTTCCTGTCCTTTGGCAGTCAGGTATACTTTTTTCTTTTTTCCCTCAAATACTTTCAGATATACAATGCCGTCTGCCTCCAGTCTGCGCAGGGAAGAATTGATAGTCTGTCTGCTGATTCCGGACAATCTGTGAATATCACTCAATAGACAGCTGTCCCCGTAGTTGCAGATGGTATAGAGAATAATCAGTGCGCTGTCAGACAGATGAAGTTTTCTGGCAGCTTCGTGGTAAGCAGCGTCAATCTCGTTGGTGAGATAATTGAAACGCTTCAGCTCTGCTGTCATCAATTTGTCCATAGAAAACCTCCATGAATCATAGAAATTCGGAAATAAAAAGCACCTGTATGAAATCGTACATAGGGATTATAGTACGAAATCGTACAAGTGTCAATGAATAGAATGTGAATTTTATAGAAAACCGTTCCGTTTTATGACTACCGTATGTACGGTGCTTTTGCTAATTCCAAATTTCTTGGCGGTTTGTCTTACAGTTGCTTTGGAATTAATAATATAATGAGCGATCTCAACAGCCCGCTCTTCAATATAATCTTTCAAAAATAGCCTCTAAATGAACTGTTTTTACAATCTATGCGGTAAAATGGGCAATTAGAATATTCTCTTGACAATCCAGGGAAAGACAGGCAAAATATATAGACACTATCATCAAAGGGGAAAGCGGGGTATACATAACATATGAATAAAAAAGAAATTGCAGAGATCAAAAAGCAGTTTAAACCAGAGCAGGCGGTGGTCAGCCGTATCTGCGGATGTTATATAGATGCGGAGAAAGAACAGAAGCTGTCATTCCGCGAAGCTTTTTTATCCATGTCTGAGGAGGAAGTTTTCAAGTACTGTGATATTTTCCGGCGCACTTTGTCCGGAACCCTGGGAAAAAACCTGTTAAATATGGAGTTTCCCCTGGAACAGGAGGAGTCAGGGGGAACTCAGGAATTTTTGCTGCGGCTGCGGGACAGTCATCTGGAACAGGATGAGCTGTTGTCGGAGTTTTATGATAAAGTGGTGGAAAGTTATTATCATCCGGAGAATTATTTGATTCTTCTCATTGATGCTGTTTATGACATTCCGGGGAAAGCCTCCGACAAAACGGAGATGTTTGACGCTTCCGACAGCGTATATCATTTTATTCTGTGCAGTATCTGTCCGGTGAAACTGTCCAAAAGCGGGCTGTGCTATAATCCGGAGTCGAATGCCATTGAAGAACGGGTGCGGGACTGGGTTGTGGAGGCCCCGGCAAACGGCTTTTTATTTCCTGCCATGATGGACAGGGATACAGACATCCACAGCACCTTGTATTATTCAAAGAAACCAGAAGAGCTGCAGGAGGATTTTATATCGTCAGTGCTGGGATGTGATCTTCCCCTGTCAGCAGCAGGACAGAGGGAGACATTCAACACTTTACTGGCGGATACGCTGGGGGAACGATGTGATTATGAAGTGGTGAAAAATATCCACGAAGAGCTAAATGAGATGCTGGATGAGCATAACCGGATGGAGGAGCCGGAACCTTTGACGCTGGAGAAACAAGATATCCGCCGCCTGATGGCGGACAGCGGAGCATCGGAAGATTCTCTGGAGGCTTTCGAGGAAACCTTCGATGCGGTGACCGGACAGCAGGCGCCTCTTTTGGCTTCTAATATTGCCAGCCAGAAAAAATTCAGTATCCAGACGCCGGATGTGGTGGTAACCATTAATCCGGAGAGGGCAGACCTGGTGGAGACCCGGCTGATCGACGGAAGGCAGTGCCTAATCATAACGGTAGATGACCATATTGAAGTGAACGGAGTGAACGTGCGCACTCTTCCGGCGCCGAAAAAGGAAGAATCAAGCAGCTGATACATATGGCAGACGGGGGAGAATTTGGCAGGGAGAATGAGCTGTCCGCCGGTTGCGCATTTGTCAGAATATGTTATAATTGAGTGATATGAACATCAAATGTTCACAATAAAATATGGAACTTGAAGTTACGAGGTGGAGAATAAGAAAATGCAGATCATTATTGTGGGGTGTGGAAAAGTCGGCATGGCTCTGGCGGCCAAGCTGAGCGTGGAGGATCACAACATTACAGTTGTGGATACTGACAGCAATGCATTGCAGATGGTGGCAAATACTTATGATGTGAGGGGGATTGTGGGAAACGGTGCCAGTTACAGCGTGCTGGCAGAGGCGGATTTGGATCAGACGGATTTGATCATTGCAGTGACAGAGTCGGATGAGCTGAATCTGCTGTGCTGTGTGATAGCGAAGAAGGCGGGGAGATGCCAGACCATTGCCCGTGTGCGCAATCCCATTTATATTGACGAGAGGATATTTATCAAAGAAGAACTGGGGCTGTCCATGATCATCAATCCGGAATTTGCGGCGGCTATGGAGATTTCCAGGCTTCTGTGCTTTCCCAGCGCCATTGAAATTGATACATTTGCAAAAGGAAGGGTGGAAATGCTGCGGCTGCGGATTTCTGACACCTGTATTCTGGACGGGATGGCACTGAAAAGACTTCCGTCTTCTCTGGGCTGTGATATTCTGATTTGTGCGGTGGAAAGAAATGAGGAAGTAACCATTCCTTCTGGAGATTTTATCCTGCGGGTGGGAGATACACTGTCTATGGTGGCATCGCACAAAAATGCCGCGAAATTTTTCCATAAAATTGGTTTAAAGACCCATCAGGTTAAGAATACCATGTTAATCGGCGGGGGGCAGATCTCTGTATATCTGGCACAGATTCTGCAGAAAATGGGGATTATGGTAAAAATCATTGAGCTCAATGAAAGAAGATGTGAGGAATTGTGCGATCTCCTGCCGAAGGCCATTATCATCTGTGGAGACGGAAGCGATGAGGAACTGCTGAGGGAAGAACGGATTGACCAGATGGATTCTGTGGTGACGTTGACAGGAATCGACGAGGAAAATATTATTCTGTCTCTTTTTGCGAAGACGAAGGTGAAGGTAAAGACAGTGACCAAGCTGAACCGCCTGCAGATTAATGAGGTGATCCGCTCACTGGACCTGGACAGCGTGGTGTATCCGAAACATCTGACCGCAGAGGCCATTCTCCAGTATGTGAGGGCTACCCAGAATTCCATTGGAAGCAATGTGGAGACTTTGTATAAATTAATTGATGATAAAGTGGAAGCTCTGGAATTTCATATACAGAAACATTCCAGGGTGGCGAACATCTGTCTGCAGGAATTAAAAATCCGTGAAGATGTGCTGGTTGCCTGTATCAGCAGGAACGGGAAGGTGATCATTCCCGGAGGACGGGACAAGATTCTTCCGGGGGACAGTGTGGTAGTGGTGACCACATGCAGCGGATTGACAGATGTGGAAAACATTTTAGCTGATTAGTACATAATTCGTAACTGTTCAGTGCCTGCTGAATGGTTGCCATAGTTCATTAAGAAAGGTATCGGCAAAGTCATGAATTATTCCATGCTGGTTTATATTCTTGGATCTGTCATCAAGATTGAAGGGATTTTTCTGGCGCTTCCAAGTATCACAGCTGTTTTGTATCAAGAAAAATGTCTATGGGCATTTTTAGTTACTATGATCTCCTGCCTAGCCATTGGAATCGGTCTTACATGGAAAAAACCGTCTAATATGGCTTTCTATTCAAAGGAGGGATTTCTGGCAGTATCTTTAAGCTGGGTGTTTTTGAGTATTTTTGGCTGTATTCCCTTTGTCATAAGCGGGGAAATCTCGTCTTTCACAGATGCGCTGTTTGAAACCATTTCCGGCTTTACCACTACAGGGGCCAGTATATTAAGTGATGTGGAGACATTATCCAAGAGCATGCTGTTCTGGCGCAGCTTTACCCATTGGATTGGGGGGATGGGGGTTCTGGTGTTCATTCTGACCATCCTGCCTGCCTCAGGGGGACATCATATGTATCTGATGAAAGCGGAGAGCCCTGGACCGTCTGTGAGCAAGCTGGTTCCCCGGGTGAGACAGACGGCACGTATTCTCTATTCTATTTATTTTGTAATGACTGTGATAGAGATTGTGTTGCTGCTGGCGGGGGGAATGCAGCTGTTTGACGCGGTCACATTGTCAATGGGGACGGCAGGAACTGGCGGATTCGGTGTGCTCAATGACAGTGTGGGGTCTTATACCCGCTATATGAGGAATGTGATCACCATTTTTATGATCCTCTTTGGCGTGAATTTTAATGTTTATTATCTGCTCATGTGTAAGAAGTGGAAGCAGGCTTTCCGGGTGGAAGAGGTGCGTACATATCTGGGGATTATTCTTTTTTCCATTGTTGTGATTACTTTTAATGTGAGGAGTTTTTTCCCCAGCATCGGGGAGGCTTTTCAGCAGGCGGCTTTTCAGGTGGGCTCGGTGATCACCACCACCGGATATTCTACGGTGGATTTCGGGCAGTGGCCCCAGCTGTCCCAGTCAATACTGGTACTGTTGATGTTTGTAGGCGCCTGTGCGGGCAGTACAGGGGGCGGTATCAAAGTATCCAGGATTTTGATTATGGTGAAAAGTATTAAGCGGGAACTGCATACCATGGCACATGCCCGTATGCGCATGAAAATTAAGATGGACGATCATGTGGTGGAGCAGGAGACACTGCGCTCCATCTATGTATTTTTCATTTGCTGGCTGGTGGTCTTTGCCGGCTCTATGCTTTTAGTCAGTGTGGACAACTTTGATTTTACTACGAATTTTACGGCAGTGGCTGCAACCCTGAATAATATTGGACCCGGATTGAGCCATGTAGGGCCTTCGGGTAATTTTGGGGATTTTTCTCTGTTCCCAAAATATGTACTGATGTTTGATATGCTGGTGGGACGTCTGGAGATTTTTCCCATGATTGCGCTGTTCCATCCGGGGATCTGGCGCAGACAGTAAGAAGATGCTGCATAGTGAAAGGATAGACCGAGTGTATAGGAAAGACTGTACACTCGGTCTATTTTGTGAGCCGGATGATTTGGCTATGCCAGAGGCATAGAACACACATAAACGTACATAACAATAAAATGACAGGCACTTCCCAGCATGACGAAAATATGAAAAATTTCGTGGGAGCCAAAATATAAATGCCGTTTGTCAAAAAGGGGAACTTTCAGCCCGTAGATGACGCCTCCGATGGTGTAAATAATGCCGCCGGCCAGCAGCCAGCCAAATCCTGCGGCAGGCAATGCGTGGAACAAGGGAACGAAGGCCAGTACACACAGCCAGCCCATTCCGATGTAGAGAACGCTGGATACCCATTTGGGGCAGGTAATCCACAGCGCTTTCAGCAAAATTCCCAGCAGTCCCACAGCCCATACCAGCCCGCACAGCACATAGCCCAAGCGGTTGTGCAGGACGATCAAGCACACAGGTGTATAGCTTCCGGCAATCATGACGCTGATCATCATATGGTCCATTTTCCTCAGACGACGATTGACTGCTTCCGTGGAATCAATGGAATGATAGAGGGTGCTTGAAAAATACAGCAGGATCATGGTGAGGATGAAAATGCTCAGGGCGAAGATGTGGAGCCCATTGGTCTGCCGGGCAGCTTTTAAAAGAAGCGGGATGGCTCCGGCCATTGCCAGGACCATGGCAATGCCGTGGGTAATTGCGCTGACGGGGTCTTTTAATTTTAATGTCATAGGGATACCTCCAATAATAAAAACGATTTAATATAGTTATCAATACTACGTATAATGTTTAATAATACTATAACATGTTTTTCAAAAATTGCAAGCCTTTTGCATATTTTTTCTCCTTTTACCAATACTATGGGTACAAGCAAAAGGAGGAAAATAAAGATGAAAGCAACGGGAATTGTCCGTAGAATTGACGATTTGGGCCGGGTGGTCATTCCCAAAGAGATACGCAGGACATTACGAATTAAAGAAGGTACACCTCTGGAAATTTTTACAGACCGAGAGGGAGAGATTATACTGAAAAAATATTCTCCGATTGGAGAGTTGAGTATTTTTGCGAAAGAATATGCAGAAGCGCTGAGCCAGACAACAGGATGTCTGGCGTGTATCACAGATCATGACCAGGTGGTTTCTGCGGCAGGCCCTTCCCACAAAGATTACGCGGGGCGGGCCATCAGCCGGGATCTGGAAGAACTGATCACCAATCGGGGAATTCACAAAGGCAGTGAGGGAAAGGAAAAATCCATTCCGCTTACAGAAGGCCAGAGGGATTTTCCCAGCCTGCAGGTAATCTGGCCCATTATCAGCGCTGGAGATACCATCGGTTCTGTGATTCTCGTAGGGGAAGCCGGACAGGCTATGGGAGAGGCAGAGCAGAAATTGGTTCAGACAGCGGCAGGTTTTCTGGGACGTCAGATGGAACAGTGATGGAACAGTCAGAGCTGATGATATTCTTCTAATGTGATATTTGAAAAAGATAAATAGAGTGCAGGTGTTTTTGTTACAAACCGGATATGCCAGGGTTCCCAGGCGTATCCGGTTATATTTTCTTTTCCCCTGGGATATCGAAGGATAAATCCATATATAGGTCCGTAGTTTTCCAGAAATTCATATTCCCGGGTTTTGGCGAAATCCTCGGTCAGGTAAAATTCCGCAGCAGGACAGGAGACGTCCAGGGCCAGACCGGTCTGGTGTTCGCTGCATCCGGGCGGGGCCACATAGGAACTGCGGCTGTTTTGGTAAATTTCTTTTTGACGGGTATAGGAACGGAATCCGGAGACTCCCCAGAGTGAAAGGCCCTGTTGATACGCTTTTTGGAATAGCTCTTCAGCGGCAGTGGCGGCCTGGGCACGCAGAAGCCTTTTAGGGCATCCAGGCGGTGCCTGGAAAGGGATTCGCGGCTCTGTCAGGTCTTTGGGTATATAATCTGGGTTCAGCGGATGAGTCCGGTTTACCAGCAGGAGATAAGAGGACATGAAAAACCTCCTGGTTTAGCGATTTTTTATTTTATGATTGGCCAGGAGGTTTTATGCATTATTTTTTCTTGAGTGTTTCTGTGCCCATTTCGTCCAGAAGCTGCTTTTTCAGAGTATACAGCTTCTCAGAGAGATCCACATAGACCTCCTGGGGATTGACCAGGCGTCTGGACTCGTCCCATAAAGTATCCAGTTCTCTCTGGCAGATGTCTCTCAGATCCATCACACTGGGGGAGGTATACACCTGTCTGCCTTTCTGGAAAATGGGAACAAGGAGTTCCCGCAGAGCGTAGCTGCCCCCGGGGATTCTCGTTCTTTTCCAGGTGTCAATGGGGTCAAAGATGATCATGGTTTTGGAATCATCGAAGGATTCGTCCGCCAGGCAGATTAAGTCTGCTTTGATTTTCCTGTTATTTTTATTGTAAATCCGGTAAATGGTTTTATTTCCGGGATTGGTAACCTTTTCTGTATTTTCGGATATTTTAATCTTAGGGATAAAAGGTTCTCCGCTCTTGTGCTGGATGGCAGCCAGCTTGTACACACCGCCGAAAGCGGGATTTCCCTTGGAGGTAATCAGGTTGGTGCCCACACCCCAGGAATTTATCCGGGCTCCCTGAGTTTTCAGGCTGAATATCAGGTTCTCATCTAAGTCGCTGGAGGCAGAGATGATGGCGTCAGGGAAGCCCGCATCGCAGAGCATCTGATATGCCTGTTTTGACAGGTAGGCCAGGTCGCCGCTGTCCAGGCGGATGCCGTATTTCTTCGGTTTGATTCCCTTTTCGCGCATTTCTTGGAAAATACGTATGGCGTTGGGAACACCGGAATTTAAGGTATCATAAGTATCAGCCAGCAGAATACACGCGTCCGGATATAGTTCAGAATAAGTTTTGAAAGCGGTATATTCATCGGGAAAGCTCATGATCCAGCTGTGGGCATGGGTTCCCAGTACGGGAATGTCAAACATCTGGCCGGCCAGCACGTTGGAGGTGCCGATACAGCCTCCGATTACAGCCGCTCTGGCGCCGTAAATACCCGCATCCGGGCCCTGGGCCCTGCGCAGTCCGAATTCCATCACACCGTCGCCTTTCGCGGCATATGCCACACGGGAGGCTTTGGTGGCAATCAGGCTCTGGTGGTTGATGATATTTAATATGGCAGTCTCAATCAACTGTGCCTCCATCACCGGGGCGATGACTTTCACCATAGGCTCCCTGGGGAAAATAACTGTGCCCTCTGGGATGGCATAGATATCTCCGCTGAAATGGAAATTGCGCAGATATTCCAGGAAATCTTCTTCAAACAGTTGAAGGGAGCGCAGGTACTGTATGTCATCAGAGGAGAAAGAAAGATTGTCAATATATTGAATTATCTGCTCAAGTCCGGCCATGATGGCATAACTGCCGTGGAAGGGATTGTCACGGTAAAAAACATCGAAAATGACCGTCTGGCTGCTGGGATTTTTGAAATATCCCTGCATCATGGTTAATTCATATAAATCTGTCAAAAGTGTCAGATTTCTGGGTTCCATAGTGTTCTCCTTTTTTCCGCTGGGTGTCTTTGTCAGCGGGCGTTTATTTTAACTATAACATTCTGCTTTTTTTTCTTCAATAGATTCCATAGAGTTTATATAAAATTTACTTGTGTTTTGGGGAAAATCAGGTTACAATACGCTCTAAACATTTTTGGTTGTGCAATGGGTGTTTTGTAATTGCCGATAAATATTTTTAGGACTGTATGTTCAGGAGGTAGATTCAGTGACGGATTTTCTGGTGCGCAGGTTTGTGAAAAATTATGAGCATATACAGTGGACGGAAGTGAGAACCAGTTATGGCATGTTATCCAGCAGTGTGGGGATATTCTGCAATATCCTGTTGTTTTTGGTGAAGCTGCTTGTGGGTATTTTGATGCACAGTATTGCGGTGACGGCGGATGCGTTCAACAATTTGTCAGACGCGGTTTCTTCTGTGATCAGCTTTGTGGGGGTGAGAATGGCGGGGAAACCTGCAGATAAAGAACACCCTTTTGGGCACGGCCGCGTGGAATATATCGCAGCCTTTATTGTGTCCTTTTTTGTCATCCAGGTGGGATTTACGTTTTTTAAATCCAGTGTGGGGAAAATTATGCAGCCAAAAGAGATTTCTTTTGAGCTGGTTCCCTTCTTGATTTTGGCGCTGTCCGTATTGGTTAAGGTATGGATGGGGGCTTTTAACCGGAAGCTGGGGAAGCGGATTGATTCCAAAGTCATGCTGGCTGTGGCTGCGGACTCTATGGGGGATGTGGCCACCACATCAGTGACGATAGCATCTATTTTAGTATACCGGATTCTGGGATGGGATATTGATGCCTATGCGGGGATTATTGTATCCCTTCTGGTGGTCTGGGCGGGAATCGGAATTGCCAGGGAAACATTAAAGCCGCTGATCGGGGAACCCATTGACCCTCTGTTATATCAGGAAATTACCAGGCTGGTGGAGAGTTTTGAGGGGATTGTGGGAACCCATGACCTGATCGTTCACAATTACGGCCCCAATCTGAGTATGGCGTCTATCCATGCAGAAGTTCCCAGGGAGGCAGATATTGAGAAATCCCATGAAATCATTGACCAGGCAGAGCGGAAAGTGCTGCGGAAACTGGGGGTCTATCTGGTGATACATACGGACCCCGTGGAAGTACAGGATCAGTGGGTGCTGGGGGTGAAAAAGCAGTTAAAAGGCGTGATAGGTGAGATTGATTCAGAACTGGATTTTCATGATTTTCATCTGGTGCAGGAAGATGGGCAGGTGCATTTGATTTTTGACTTGGTGACGCCCTATGATTATGGAGAGCAGATGCAGGACCAGCTGAGGCTGCAGGTGATGGAAGCTATGCAGGATAAGGACTCCAGGTATCAGTGTGTGATTACTATGGATAAGAGCTTCGTGGGGGAGAGTTCCTAGAGCGTGAGTTGGAAATAAAAGGTTTCAAACAGGCACAGGAAAATTTTTTAAAAAAATTAAAAAAAGTACTTGCATTTCAAATCCAGTTAAGATATAATACGTTTTGTCAAGAAATTGGGCTATCGCCAAATGGTAAGGCAACGGACTCTGACTCCGTCATTTCAAGGT
>CAJURF010000068.1 GCA_910588825.1 uncultured Lachnospiraceae bacterium | reverse complement strand
TTTCATGTCTTGTTTGTGCCTTGAGCGAAGCGAAAGGAATGATAAAAACTATGAATAAACACCAGACAAAGAAGAAAGGAGCAGGGCATGGGAAAGGGGATTTTGGCTAAATTATCCTCTATCCGCCGGGCAGCCGGAGAAAAAACGGAAAGTAAGCCAGAAGATATCATCCAGCAGATGCTGGATAATGCCCAGATCTGCCTGGCGGAGGGGATGCCGGAGCGGGCATTTCTCACCTATCAGCAGATTGTGGATCTGGTGCCGGAAGCATCGGCCCAGTATAATCTGGCCAGTCTCTATGCCCAGGGAAAGGGAACAGAACAAAATTTCTTACAGGCGGCGTACTGGTTTCACCAGGCAGGGATGAATGGGAATGAGGGTGCAAAGAAAATGTGTGTGAAAAGTACCATGGACTATATCCATCAGGATTTTCTGGCGAAGACATCGCAGAATTTGTATGAGGAGATGATTCGGTACGCCAAGCTTTTGTATCCGGATGAGAACGGCCGGGAGATTGCGGTGAAAAAGTTGTGTGTATCTGCAGGAAACCATTTTAACAAACAAGAATATGCAGAGGCGGCAAAATTGTTCCGTGCAGCCGCCGAATTCGGGGAAGACGGCAATGCCCAGAATGCCCTGGCGGTTCTCTATAATGCCGGGGAAGGCGTGGAGAAAAACGACCTGGCAGCATTGTACTGGTTCGACCGGGCGGCAGACAATGGAATCGAGGATTCCAGGAAAGACCGGGACGGCCTGCTCCAGGCATACCGCACCAATTTTACATCGGCGGAATTTGTGGAGCAGATGGATATTCTGATTGCCTGCTGTACATATGGCTCTGAGGATATCCCGGAGGATGGGAGAAAAGCGGATTATTGGAGTTCGGTCAAGCTTCAGTGAGGGGAAGAAAGGAGAATTTTGTGTATGAATAAGAATTCATGGCGGAAAAAACTGTCTCTCGTGATGACAGTTGTGCTTCTGGGGACTTGAAGAAGCAAACACGGAGAAAAGCTTTGAGGTAACTGTTCTCAAAGATCATTTCACGATCAGAACTGTAAGCAAAGCGCTGAACGCTATAAAAGTGCCGTCATCGAAAACATTGTACACAGGAAGAGTCACCCACACGGCCAGGATTACGCCAAAATATCCGAAAAACTTTACATCTATATTAAAGAAAGCAGGCGTAAATCTAAAGAGCGTGACATTCAGCTCCAATGGAAAAAAGATAGCCCCTGTGACAGAAAAGGGCACCGTTACCGGACTGAAAGCGGGAAAAGCCACAATTACAACCACAATCACGTTAAGCAATGGACAGACCAAGAAGCTGAAAACAAAAATATCGGTGCAGAGGCCATATCTTGATATCTCCGGTAAGACATCTGTGAAAAGCGGACGCACCATTACCTTGAAAGTGAAAAAGTATGGCGTCTCCGGAACTGCCCAGTGGTCTGTGAACAAAACCAGAATTGCTACAATCAATAAAAGGAACGGAAAATTAAAAGGGAAGAGAGCTGGGAGTGCGACAGTGACTGTTAAAGTCGGGTCATGCAAGAAGACTTGTAAAGTCAGGGTAAAGAGAGCGCGGGAGGCTCAGGATGATTGATAACTAATGCGGAGCCAGATAAGAAATTTGATGGCAATTAGCACCGTCTGATTTACTCCTTCATTTACAGGAAGGTATGATATATCCAAGATATACTCAAGAGTAAATGGAGGAGAATTTTATGTATGGATAAGGCAGGGTCAACAGGTTATTCACTAAAGGAAGGAAATGCAAATGAAAAAAAGAAACACTCTAAAGACATTAATCCTATTGACAGCAGCTGTTTTTGCCATAAGTGTACACGCAGAGGCAAAAACAAATGAACTGGGACAAGGCAGCCGCTATGAAGATTACCTGGAAGACGGCAGTCTTTATAAAGGACAGATGGAAGATGATAAAAAGGATGGAGTTGGCACCATTTTTTACCCGGATGAGGGACGTCTTGATGGAACCTGGTGTCAGGACAAAATAGAAGGAAATGTTCTTTTCACATATGAAGATGGCAGTTGCTTTAAGGGCTGTTATAGAAATGATGAAAAAAATGGTCTGGGGGTTATGATAGATGCAGATGGAAATACTGAAACCGGGATATGGGAAGATGGTGAAAAAACGGAAGGCCTGAGAAGCATGGAAAAAGACGGAAACGTTTATTATATTGAAGCCATCGAAGACCTTCACGGCGGGAAAGGAATCATTGTCTACGCCAATGGAAATATTTATATTGGTGATCTCATCAGAAGTGAATGCCCAGAAGGAAACGGAACCATGTACTATGCCAATGGAGCCTGGTATACCGGAGAATGGAAAGACGGAAAACGTGAGGGGGAGGGAATACTTTATGGCTCCATACCAGACAGTGGTGAGTTAAATCCTTCTTATACAAAGTGTGCCTGGGAAGAAGATGAGCAAACAGGTATCGGCGTTTTCTGGAATTCTAAAGGGGAGTGTGCGATCGGCGATTTTACAAATGGAAAAGGAAAGTATAATGGAGAAGGTGTTAAGATTGATCAAAACGGGACTGCGTCTGTAAAGGAATGGGAAAATGGCACAGAGAAAAGCAGCAGTCCAGAGGTGTGGGAAAATACCAATGGAGACCGGTATGTGGGAACCAAAAAGGGCAATGTGATTGACGGCCATGGAATGTGTATTTTTAAAGATGGATATGTTTATATCGGTGACTTTGAAGATGGAATTATGTCGGGGGAAGGATTTCATTATTGGCCGGAAAAAGATATATGGTATACAGGAGAATTTGAAAATGGAATTATGGATGGGATGGGAACCTTACATTTTCATTCAGCATTTTATAAAGGTGAATTGAAAAAAGGCAAATTAGATGGAGAAGGAACTATTTCCTATACAAACGGGGAATGGATTGAGGGAACCTGGGAGAAAGGTGAGAGGTATTCAGATATTCACACCAGGATTCGTGAAGATGGCAGTACATATGTGGAAGTATATGAAAACGGTAAGAAAAAAGAAGGTGATGTTGGGGTTACCATGTATAAAGAGCCTGGCTATTCGGGCGTTTCAGGAGTTTTTGTGCCGGGAGAATACCATATAGCAGATATGGTGAAGCGGGGAATCTCCAATCGGAGCATCAGTTCTATGAAAGTGCCTGATGGGTATAGCGTTACCGTGTATACAGAAGATGAATGTGAAGGTAACAGTAATGAGATTACGGGGGATATAGACCTTTCCAATAGAAGGAAGGGTGATCAGCAGCTGGATGACTTGATCTCGTCGTTTGTTGTTGAAAAAGAGTAGTGCAGTTTGAAAGCGTGTGCTGTATGCTTCTTTTGTTGAGAAAGCCTTTTCACATCATCTGGGGAAAAGACGGAGATATACAGAATGCCTTATCAGTTCTATATAATGCAGGGAAAAGAGAAAGGAAAGAATGATGAAAAAGTATTTAAAACGAATTGTTGCATGGGTCTTGATATTGACAATGCTGTCCGTATTGATGCCTGCATATGTGTCCGCTTCAGGACAGGATAACGAAAGAGCAGAAATATCAGAAATACCAGAAAATTCTGGTCTGAATTATGTCATGGGGCGGCCCATGACAGAGGAAGAGATCGAATACCAAAAGTCTCTTCTGCCCAAATATCTTCCTGAGTTTTCCATTGATGAAGAATGCCTGCCATTCCCAGAGAACATTGAATCAGGGGAAAGAGCCAGGGGTGGGCTCTCCTCAGCCTATGATTCCCGCGATAAGGGATGGGTGACTCCTGTGAAAAACCAGAACCCCTGGGGAATGTGCTGGGCATTCGCATCTACTGCATGTGCAGAGACATCTCTGATTTCAAAAGGACTGGCAGATGCATCGTCAATTGATCTGTCAGAACTGCATCTTGGATATTTTTGCTACCATCCACAGCCAGACCCGCTGGGCAATACGGCTAAAGATACCGTGTTGTTAAATTCAGGCTCATCTTATATGAATCTGGGAGGAACCACCATGCGTTCTGTTTTTTCTGCATCCAACTGGTTTGGATTTGCAGAGGAAAGCACAGCACCTTATCCCAATACAGATGAACATCCAGAAAACTTGGATCCGGCACTGGCATATAGAGATGTGGCCCACTTAAAGAATGCTTTTCAGCTTTCACCTTCAGATACATCTGCCATCAAATCATTGCTCATGGAAC
The DNA here is from genome assembly GCA_910588825.1 of uncultured Lachnospiraceae bacterium. GTDB lineage: Bacteria > Bacillota > Clostridia > Lachnospirales > Lachnospiraceae > MGBC164599. Next base: position 16,491 of record CAJURF010000068.1, on the reverse strand, counting down.
ATGGCGCTGCCGCAATTCCTATGTTTTTTGATGTGAACTGCTACAACATTGAGACTGCTTCTTATTGCACCAAGCTCACTTCCACAAATCATGATGTAGCTGTCGTAGGATGGGACGATTCTTATTCAGCTATGAACTTTAAAGAAGAATGCAGGCCTTCCTCTGACGGTGCGTGGCTGGCGAAGAACAGCTGGGGAGAAGATTTTGGAGACCAGGGATACTTTTGGATTTCTTATGAAGATGCTTCCATTTGTGAGTTTGTTTTCCTGGATGTGGAAAAAACAGATATCTATGACCATAATTATCATTATGATGGCTGTCCAGGAGATGTTTTTTTGAAAGTTTCCGGAGATTTCAGCCTGTCAGCAGTCTATCAGGCAGGTGCAAGTGAAACGCAGGCTGAAGCTTTGGAGGCAGTAGGCATAACATCAGAGGGAACCCAAGTGGATTACAGCCTTCAGGTATACAAAGATATTCAGGATGTCCAGAATCCAGAAAGTGGAGTGCCTGTGCTCGAAATACCCCAGACAGGAACTCTCCGATATAGCGGTTATAATACGATCCCACTGAATCAGAAAATCCCGTTGATGAATGATACTACATTTTCAGTTGTAATTCATTTGAAAAAAGGCTCCAATCAGAAATTCGGCTGCTGGATGGATAAGGCCCATCAGAGCGGAGAAGTAAGCTTTATGTCTAGCCAGGATCCGGGACAAACATACCTGTACTTGAATGGCAGATGGCTCGATACTGCTCTCGAAAAAGAACCATGGACTCCTCGTTTGAAGGCCTTTACTTCAGATATTCAGCTAGTCCCGGTATCCTCGATAACTGTCCAGCCGGCACAGACAAAACTGAAACCGGGAGAAACAGCAAAGCTAAAGGCAGAACTGCAGCCGTTGGATGCCACAGATACAACCGTCAACTGGAGCAGTTCCGACACATCTGTGGCAGCCGTAGATAGAGAGGGAACTGTGACAGCAGTATCACCGGGGACATGTACAATCACAGCCCGGACCACCAACGGAAAAGAGGCAGGATGCAAGGTAACTGTCTTTGCAGATATCCCGGTAACCGCTATATCTGTCCAGCCTGTACAGACAGAACTGGAACCGGGAGGAACTACACAGCTAAAGGCAGAACTGTTTCCCTCAGATGCCACAGATACAACTATTAACTGGAGTAGTTCCGACACATCTGTGGCAGCCGTAGACAAAGAGGGAACCGTGACAGCAGTATCACCAGGGGCATGTACAATCATAGCCCGGACCACCAACGGAAAAGAGGCAGGATGCAGTGTAACTGTTCTGGCAAGAACCCTGTCCTCCTGTACGGTTTCCTTGTCACAAACCTCCTATACTTATGATGGAACTGCGAAAAAGCCCAGTGTCACATTAACAGATAACGAGGGCAGATTAAAAGAAGGGAAAGATTATACGGTATCTTACGCCAAAAACGAACATGCGGGTACAGCTTCAGTTATTATCGATGGCAAGGGAACTTATGATGGAACCCTGACTGAATATTTTGAGATCCAAAAAGCAGACCGAAATATCTCAGGCCCCATCGGCGTTACTATGACAAATACTGGAACACCACGGACATTTTCCCTTGATGCAAAATGCAGTGGCAGCAGGCTTACCTACAAAAGCAGCCATAAGTCCATAACGGTGAACAAAAAAGGATTAATCAAGATACCCAAAAGCTTTATTGGTCAGGCAATCATCACAATTAAAGCGGCTGGTACTAATGATTATAACCCGGTGACGAAAAAATTTACATTGACAATGAATGCTCCTGGTGTTCAGATTTCCGATTTGCAGAACAGACCCGGTAAGAAAGTTGTAATAAAGTGGAACAAGAATCCCATTGTTTCCGGATATGAGATCCAATATTCTGCAGGAAAAAAATTCACAAAGTCCACAGTGACAAAAAAGATCATAAAGAAAAGAACTGTTGGGAGCAAGACAATTTCCGGGCTGAAAAAAGGCAGAACATACTATGTACGAATCCGCACGTATAAGAATGCGGCTGGCGGGAAAATGTATTCTACATGGAGCAAAAAGCAAAAGATAAAAGTCAGAAAATAAAAAATGATAGAGTACCATTGATGAAGAAAGGACGAACAATCCAGATATGTTTTGTATCAAATGTGGAATGGCTGTACAGCCTGGAGATAAATTCTGCAGTAAATGTGGAAATCCAATTACTGAAAACCCAGTGCGCCGGTTCTGTATGGCCTGCGGCTGTGAACTGAGGGAAGGCCAGCTGTTTTGTACAAATTGCGGAACTGTTTTTGATGAAAAAGTTATACAAAAAAACAGTGCGCGCGCACCTGAGCAGGATTCAGGTTCCTCTAAGAGTGCCGTCATAAAGAGTTATTCAAATCAAAGATATACTATTGGAAAAATTTCTCTGACAAACAGCAGACAGGGCACGATCATTATGCGTGAGGATCGGATTGATATAATAAAAAATGGTATGGCGGGATATCTGATAGGAGGAATTATCGGCGGCTCTATTGCCGGAGCAGTAAAAGGCTCCGCTGCGGCCGCAGGAAATTCCAATAAGCCGGCCACGGTCACAATTCCTTATCAATCCATTAAAAAATTTGAGAAGGGCAGATTCGGGAGGAACAAAACCATCATCATTACCATGGATAATGATGCCATATATACGCTTGCAGTGGGAAATAACCAGGATGAAATCTATGGCATTATCTCACAAAAACAAGAAAAAGGATACTAAAGAGGCAAAAATGGACGCATCATATAAACAAAATGAAATGCATGCTTTTAAGTTAGCCGTTCAATTGGAGCAGGTGATAAAAAAAGAGACATCTGCCAAAGCCATGGAATGGAAACAGCGCATAACGGATATCCAGCAGCAGATACAGGTGAGAAAATTCCGAATCGCTGTAGTCGGAGAGTTTAACCGGGGAAAATCAAGCTTCATTAACGTTCTGCTGGGCAAGCGTATATTGCCGGAAGATGTACTTGCTTCAACAGCAACCATTAACCGTGTAACCTACGGTGATAAGCCCAGGGCATATCTTGTGATGAAGCATGACGGGCAGAGAAGCCGGGAAATCCCCGTTGAAGATCTTTCATCATACATAACGAAACTGACAGAGTCTTCCGTAAAGGCCGCTTCCGAAATAGACGAGGCGGTGGTGGAGTATCCGACGATGTTTTGTTATAACGATGTGGATCTGATAGATACACCGGGTATGAATGATATGGAAGATATGAACGCGTTGACTGTCAGCCGGTTAGAAGACATTGACCTGGCCATTGTGGCGGTCAACGCACAATATCCTTACAGCGAAACAGAGAATCAATTTGTGGTAAAGCTTTTGGAAAGCAGGAAAGTCTGCCAGATTATTTTTGTAATTACACATTTCGATATGATCCGGGATAGAGAAAAGAAGAGACTTCAAGATTATTTATATTCCCAGATCCCGGATAGTATCTTTGCTGAACTAAATAAAAAGTACCAATCAGATGCGAAGATTTTTGTGAAATATCATTCTATATTTGACGATTTACATATTTTTGGAGTCTCGTCATTGATGGCAATGGAGGCTCTGGAAACAAATGATATGGAACGTTACAAAGCAAGTGGTTTTCTGCAATTAAGCAGGGAGCTCCCAGAGGTGATTCTGAGCAGCAAATCTGTCAATATGATAGATAATATAGTTACTATGCTGGAAGAAATTATAGAAGAATATAAGACAGAACGTTTAGAAAGCAAGGATGACTGGAAACTGTGGGAAAAGATTAAGAAAAACTGTGCTGATTTGTTCCATATGACCTTGAGGGATTTGGAAGAATGCGCTGAAATGGAGATTTCCACAAAGACCCTTCAACAGGAGACAGAACAGCAAAAACAAAGCATTATCCAAAATATGCTGATGTCTCTTGGAGGCGTTCAGGAAATAACCTCAGAATCTATCCATCTGGCCATACTTCCCGTGATGCAGGAAGAGTTCAGGAGAGTGAATTTAGAATATCAGAATCTCAGGAATCAGATTCTGGAAATGGGAGTAACGCCAAAGTGGAGATCTTTATTAAGCCGTTTGATCAGTGAATTAGGCGATAAGCTGAAGCTGTCACCAAGGATGTTCACACAATTGGAGTCCGAATATAAAATGTTTTCCCAGCTGCCTTATCAACAATTTTTGACGGCCAGGCTCCATTCCTCATCTGAGGCATCTATGGATGATTTCACTTTCTGCTGGACGGATTCACCCATTGGGGCTGTCTTGGCTGCCAGTGGGAATCAGAGCGTTCTTCCGGGGCTTCAGAAAGTCGTTGATGAATCCCTTCAGGAATGTGTGGGCAGAACAGAAAGCAGGTTGAAAGACCGTATATCAGAGATGCTCTCTTTTATAAGAAAGAGACAGGACGACTTTATCGCTTCTATTGATTCAGCCATATATGAGAAAAAACAACAAGTCAACGAAAACAGCTTTTTGATGGATGACGTTAATTTACTGCAGAAGAAATGTAAAGAACTGCACAGAAGAATTGCTGATAATGGCTGATGAAATCCCAAACAGTCAAAAGAAGAAAGGCATATTATGAGCGAAAATGGTTATATCGGATATCAGGCTATGGTATCGAAAGTGGACAACAGCGTAGAAAATTTAAAGCGCATCTGCAGAAAATTGGATCTGCAGGAACATGCTGAATCTCTGGAAGCAGTCAGCAGCCGCCTGCAGAATCATGTATTCAGGGTGGGCGTTATGGGAGAATTTAAGCGTGGAAAGAGCACGGTAATTAATGCCCTTTTGGGACAGGAAATCGTCCCTGCGGATATTCTTCCCTGCTCGGCAACCCTCAACAGAATCGTCTGGGATGCCACGCCCCATGCACAGATAAATTTTAAGAAAGATGAAGGGGGCAGCATCCCCAGAACCAAGACTGTAGCGGTGGAAGAACTCAGTGGTTATATTACCAAATTAACAGCTGAATCTGAAGAACAGGCCAACCTTGTGGAGGACGCGATGGTCTATTATCCCTGTAAGTTTTGTCAGAATGGTGTGGAAATCATTGATACCCCAGGCTTAAATGATGATGAGAGAATGGATCGGATTTCAGAAAGCGTGATTCCAACCTTAGATGCTATTATCATGGTTATCGTTCCGGGAAGCCCCTTTGGAATCAGCGAGGCAAACTTTGTAAGAAATAAAGTCATGACAAGTGATTTAAGCCGGTTGCTGTTCGTGGTAAATAAAATTGATACTGTCAGAGAACGGGATCGGGAGAAATGTGTGGATGGAATCAGGAAAAAGATTCAGGACACAATTCTCGAAAAAACCGCAGCCATGTATGGAGGGGATTCTCAAGAGTATAAAGCTGCCCAGACAAAACTTGGTGGAATACGTATCTATCCAATATCTGCTGCGGATGCTTTAGACGGAAAAACAGAGGGGGATGATGAGCTCCTGAAAAGAAGCGGCGTACCTGAGTTCGAGGTAGCCCTGACCAAACTGCTTACAGAAGAACGGGGTATGCTTGAATTGGCTCCAATTGTGAGCGCCATTATGAGCAAACTGAAAGAAGCAGATGAGACGATTGTGATGCGCACAAATGCAATGAATATGGAGCAGGAAAAATTTGAGAAAATGCAGACTGAGGCTATGGAGAAAATTCAGGCCAGCCGTGATGAAAAGAAACAGAAAGTCAAAGAAATCAAAGGTATAGCTACAGCTATGTATCAGGAATTGCAGCCAGATGTGGCGGAAACCTACAATGTTTTAGATGAAGCTGTTCAGGAATATGTGGAAAGCTTCCCTATTTCGATGAGGGATTTTGCCGACGAAACAGCTGTTACAGCTTTCCAGGAACGTGTAGCAGCCGGCATCAATGGCCGGCTTGAAACGTGCATTCAGGAGAGTACCGAAAAAATTCAGGTAAAAATCCAGGAACGATTAAACGGAGAGGTTTCCGATTTGGAAATCTACAGTAAGCAATTGACTGCAGATATCAAGAGTATCCGCTGTATGGTTCCGGGCACATCTGCGGAAAGATTAACCGGAAAAAACAAATTAGATGGACGGGACATCGCAGCAATGGGAGTAGAGGCGGCGACAAATTTCACGAATATTGTTCCCGGTCTGGGCGGTGCAATTTCAGGATTTAAAGACCATGGTCTGATTGGAGGAATTGTAGGATTTGGAGCAGGATATATTGCCACAAAGGCCGCAATTTATACCACAGCATATGCTGCAGGTGCGGTTTTAGGAACAGCAGCGATGGGGCTGCTCGCGCCAATTCTTATTGTCACTGGTGCGGCTGGCGCATTTGGGGGAAAGAAAATCACAAATGCTATTCTTGACCGTTTCCAAAAGAAAAGAAATCTCACAGAAAATGATATGGTCACTATCAGAAATAATCTGATTGACAGTATTCATGAAGAAATCAATAAATTGCGGGTTCAACATATTCTGGAAGACTGGTTAAAAAATCTTTTAGACGAAACATTTAATGCTCTTGCGCAAAAACTGAACCGTGAAACGGAAGATGTGCTTCAGGGTCTGCAGGATACTTTGACAGATATCCAGGTTGATCTTGGGAAAGGAAAAGTGCACCGGGAAGCAATACGGGAGAAACTAAATGGATATCATCAGGAGCTGGTTGATATTGCAAAGGTAATAGCGCCAGTCAAGGCACGATTAGATGAGACACTCAGCAGAGCTGTATAATTTAGCGAGGAGGTTGATATGCTGAATTACTCAATCGATACAGAAAATTCGCCAATAAGCGCGATTGACACTAGTTTTGAAAACTATGTTGCCAGACGAAAGAGAGAAGCAGGAATACATATGAATGGAACTGTGCCGGATTACGCATTTGCATTGGATTATGAGCTCCGTTCCAAATTGGATCGGATTCCTCATTTTCACAGTCTCTGCAGGAAGATCACATCGACTTTTGTAGCCCGCGAGATGCAGGAGGTTAATCAGAGGGCTCTGCTGGCAGGGCCTAAGCAGTTTCCGGAAATCTATCAGATGGGAGTGGAATGTGCTCATCGTCTGGGAATCGGAATCCCTAATATCTACATTGAGAACAGTTCGGAATTCAATGCGTATACCATTGCTTCAGACGATACAAGTCCTTTGCTGGTATTGTATACGGGAATCGTAGACCGTATGACGCCAGGAGAGCTGAAAGCCATCATTGGCCATGAATGCGGCCATATTCATAATGAACATACCGTATATAAATATGTAATTAATATGCTGTTTGCAAAAGAAAATCCTGGGTCAATGTGGAGTTATGTCCTCTCACAGGCAAATGCTTCACTGATGCTGTTTTGGACGCGTGCCGCTGAGGTTACTGCTGACCGTGCTGCCATTATTTGTGCTGACAATTTTCAGGATGCTCTGAATGTGGATGGAAAATTGGCATCTGGCGGAACGTTAAATCGTGCATACCAGCAGACAATAGATATTGATGCCATATACGAACAGCTTTCCATGACTTTGGATAACCCAAGCCGTCTATTAGAGATCTACAGAGATCATCCCGCCTTTGCCCGACGCGTGTTCTGTGATAAGGAATTTGAGGAATGCGAGGTTTTGTATCATTGGCGGCCTGAGATGAAAAAGCCTGGAGTACGTCTTCATACAAAAGCTGAAACGGATGCCAGATGTAAAAAACTGGTCAACATTTTCCAAAATAAGTAAAGGGGCGCAATACATGAACCGTTTTATTGAATATTCAAGTGAAGAACTGAAAAGGTCTCTGGAGAGAAACCTTGATGACCTGAATGTATTCCGTTATAACAACGAATACCGTAATATTCTGGGACAGCCGTTTATAGATAAATTATCACAATGGGAAAATAATATTGCGCGCTGTAAGGCCAGCCCATTTACAATTGCGGTAATTGGGGATTTCAAAAGAGGAAAGTCAACTCTCATTAATGCTTTGTTAGGAGAAGAAATAGTAGCTACAGATGTAACTACTGAAACGGTAACTTTAAATCGCATTTCTTATGGGATATCGGGTAATGAGGCAATTCTTTCCGGTAATCGCAGTATCCGGCTGGACAACAGCGAACTGAGGCGCGAAAAAATAGAATGTCTCATGAACGAGCTGTGTGAGCCGATTCAGAGAATAGAGATAAGGAGACCCTGTGAATTATTGGAGAAGGTTACCATTATTGATACTCCTGGTACCGGCGATGGGATGCAGGATTTTAGCGATGTGGTGAAAGAAAGCCTCCTGCAGGCCGATGCTGTGATCTATGTATATAACGTCCAATATCCTCTTTCCAGGAGTGAACAGATGTTTTTGAAAGCGGTTGTGCTTCCCCAGAAGCATACCAGCTTATTCATGGTGGGAAATTATGGAGATACATTAGGAACAAAAGCCGCATACAGCAAAATGGCAGATATGCTGATGGGAAGGGTTCACAACCTGTTACCAAATGCAGATCCATATGTGGTCAGTGCTTTAGATGAACTTTGCCTTAAAAGTGGTGAAAGCACTACTGAGACAGAATTAACGTCTGTTCTCCGTGCACGTTTTTGTGATTTGCGCAATGAGATAAACGAACTCATAGATTCGCGCCAAAATACGGTTATCGTGGATCGTATGCAGAGAATGTCTATGTCTATGATTCATGAACTGGAACTGCTCCTTGATGCTATGGAGGAAGGGCTTGGCCTTAGCATCAAGGAGGCTGAATCTGTGCTGAGCGAAGCGGAAAATGCCAGGACTGACTCAATAAAAATGAAATCTGAACTGATAGATGAGGTTCATCAGGTCATTCAAAACATGAAATCCGAAACAAATGCATGGATGGGAGAATTTATAGGGCGTATCGTTGAAGAAGCAAAACATCTTGGATCCGCGTCGAATGATGACTTAAAACGTTATTATGAATTCTATTGTATAGACCTGCTTCAGGAAGCAATGAATACATGTATCGAATACCATGAAGAACGTTTGTTTGACGTTATGGATTCGGCTGCTGAGGGGATAAGCAGGATGGCAGCAAATGAACTTATAGGAAAACGGACATATTATTTTCGAATGAATCTGGATAATCAGATTTGGACCAAAGGCGATACTGTGGGACTGGCAGCATCACGGGCAGCTGAAATGAACTGGTTAACCCGTGCTGCTTCTATTATAGCAGACGGCATATCGGGTGTTATGCGCGAGAAAGAAAAACAAACCCGTGTTCCTGAATTGATTGGCCAGATTTCCAGAAAGCTGCTTCAAATGAGCGTGATGGTTTCGGATACGGTTGATCAGGTGTATCATGAACTTGGAGAAAAATCAAAGCAGCTCCTGTCCGATTACTATGGGGAAGAAATGGCTCATACGCAGCAGCTGTTTGAACAGACTGCCCAGGCAGCAGCGAAAAGCGCAGAAGAAAAAGCGCGAATGAAAGATACAATCAAGCAGGCCAGGGAAATTCTTTCCAGATTTTATGAAACGTTATAAGCTTATTTTCTACAATTCCTAAGATTCTGCGAGGAGAAGATGATTTTATGAAGATTTGCATGAAATGTAAAAGTACATTCGATGACTCAGCGGCCTTTTGTCCGTTGTGTGGTGAAAAGTTAGCTGCTTATCAGATGGATCAGCATAATCAAAATTCCCAAAAGGAGCCAGGTCAGTCATCCACAAAAGGAAAGACCGGCGTTGGCAGGATTTTTTCCAACATAAAAGAATCAGCAAAAAATACATCGGTCACGTGGGATGAGCATTCGAACATTTTTATGCGGTGGATGGCATCTATTCTAGCTGTGGCAGGTCTTTTGGCAGAGTGGAATATATCCGTAAGAGCAGGGGCAGTAATTGCTGTGTGCAGCGCATGCATTGGCTGGTATTCAAAAAAAACATTGAATAAGATCATATCTGCTATTGCCGGTATTCTTGCTGTTCTCATTTTTGTGGTGTATTTGTTCTGCCTGTGATCATCCATAATAAAAATCAAATAGGAGGGTAAAGTTTGAAACTTAAACGTGGGGGGAGTCGATAAAAAAGCGCATAATTCCCCCAATATTTAGCAGGATAGGAACAAATGTTTGTGTATAGTTAGGCGGTTATAGCAACATCTGTAATGGTGTAACGGAGGCACTTAAAGACCGTGTGAACTGGTCCATATTCTGCAAGAGATTTACTATTGGGAAAAGAGCAGAGGGCATCCTTTAGCACTGGGTCGGGTACAGCCTATCTTGCGTCATGTTTTCCAGAGACAGCAGCTGTGAATACTTATTACGGACAGCAGTTAAACAACCCGGAACGTTATCTTTACCGCCAGCCTGCTTTCTGATTTACCAGGACGAAGAAACCGGTCTGATTACAGGAAAAATCACGGCGAGAGTACGGTTTTCCTATAATGGTTCGACAGCTGACATTTATGACCGCCATCATGCTATGCAAAATGTTAAAAATGAGGCATCATTTCAGGGTGACAGATTTGAGAAAGTAAGGGCGATTCATGAATATGTCTGCCAAAGGACAGAATATGCTTTCACAGGGACGTCCGAGTACTGTGCATACGGCGCTCTGGTGGAAAGAAAGGCAGTGTGCCAGGATATGCGCTGGCATTTAGATTCCTGTGCGATAAGGAAAACATTCCATGTCTTGCAATAGGAGGAAGGGCAGGCGGGAGTTCATTTATAAGATATCAGCAGATGTAAATATAAAATTACAGTAAAGCCTGACCACATGGCTTATACAGGCCCAAACGGCAAGTATGAGCCGTCTGTTACAGTGAAGGATGGGAAGAGTTAAAGGAAGGGATTGATTAAATTGAAGTGAAATGCAGGCCGGATATTGCAGGAGCTGGTTATAAGAGCGAATGTGCACCGAATAAAAGCTTATATTACGTTCGTGTGTTTATTTCTGGAAAGTTATAGTAAAATCATTGTAATATTTTGGTTTGAGTGGTAATATTATTTATGTATATTTTATATATTTGTGACTGGCTTTTCATTTAAATATGTACATAACACATAAAAATCAAGAACAATTGACAAGCCTCTTATGATATATAGTGTATAATATTATTCCAACGAAAGGAGAGAATATGAAAACGAAAATGTGGAAAAGAACGCTGGCATCTCTGCTGGCAGTATCCATGATAGGGGGGAGCTCCGCGGCTGTATATGCAGCAGATTTCAGTTATAAGCCGGAAACAGCAGTAGAAGCGGAACAGGAAAATGAGCCGCAATACCCCCAGGAAGAAAATCTGAAAAGCGAAGAAACTGGCAATACGGAATCTGAAACTTCAGATAAAGCATCACAAGAACAGGTTGAAGTTTCAGAAAATAAGACACCGGATGGAGAAATTGGAGACAAGACGGAAATTCAGGAACAACAGGGAAAGGACTCAGAACCTAATAATTTGCAGGCAGTTCCAAAGCGGACACTGCCAAATGAAGAGGTCACGGAAAAGCCGGAAGGTACGACCCAGGAATTATCGGATGTGGGTATTAATGATGTCATTGAGGAATACACACCACTGGAAGCCGGTAAAGAAGTGCATCAGACTGATGGGCAGAAAACTTCTTACATATTTGCTCCGGCAAAGAGCGGCTACTACCGTTTAACCGGAAGAAGCGTCAATGGGCAGAACTTTGTATTAGGCACAGAAGCAACATTTTATTATACACAGGATGAAAACAACGAGTCTGTTTTAAATAAGTGGAGCAATTACGGGAGTACACTTTTCAATTCCGAGGATAAGAACCAGGTGATGTGGCTGAATAAAGAAGAACAGTATGTTTTTTACTGTGATTCGTGGGCTGGTTCTGACAGCCTGGAAGTATATGATTTTGAATTGTGTATAGATGCGGTGGGTGACATTACTGGCTTTGAAGTAGAGACAAACCCACAAAACCCAAGTTATGATTTCCTGGATTATACAGGGATGCGTGTAAAGATTCAACATGCTGATGGCAGTGCTACATTGAGCAGTGTAACCGGGGCAGATGGAGGCCGGGGCTGGTGCGTAATGGAATCGTTAGTTATGTCTCCTGGGTACAGCGTAGGTAAATTTCGAGATTCGGCAATTTTACTGACACAGGTGGATGGCGATGTAAATTGGAAAGATAATTTCAGAAATCTTGCAAATGGGGAGCATACGGCGCAATTATGTATCTGGGAAGATTTAGAAAGTGCAAAAAGCTACGAGTTTCCAATAACTTTTGAAAAGGGTGAGAACAAGTATCAGAAAATGGAAATTGTTCCCAGTAGAACTGTTTATTATGCAGGCCGTGATGGAGAGAATTTGGGAGATTCTATTACTTCTAATGATTTTCAAATCCGGTTCTTAGAGAACGGTGTACCGACAGATTTACAGTACTGGTATAATCTGCCATATACTGGTATGTATGGTAACTTTGGTATGAAGATTGAAAATAATGATGGATATTATCAGACTATTGATTATTTTAAAAGCTCTGGCGGCAGCCTGGGTGAACAGACTGTATATGTTGACTACGGCGGTCTTCAGGCTTCTTACACCATAACTATAAAAGAGAATCCTTATTATAGTGCAGAGATAGTGGAAAATCCAAATAAAACCCAGTTTCTTCACAATAAAAATCAATCTCTTGAACTGGAAGGCATGGTCATCCGGGCATATAAAGATGCAGCGAAAGAAAGTTATGATACTTTTAGTTATGACGAGTATATTACTTATGGCCAACATCCAGATGACCTGACGGAAGAAGAAAGAGAAAAATACCAGATTATGGATGCCTGGGGAAGACTTTTTTATTATGAGCTGGGCGGGCACAATGGAATTGAATATCTGGAACTCGGCGAACACGACGTAAATGTCTGGTTTATGGGGTTTGAGTTGTCCTACAAAATCCAGGTTGTAAAACAGCTGGCTAACAGACTGACCATTATACAGGAGCCAGAAAATGCGGTTTATTATTCAGGTTATGAAATCGGCCTGGACCTGACAGGCATGGAAATTGAAATTGAGGATTTACAGGGAGAAGTCAAGAAGTACCAGTACGGGAGGGACTCATCTTCTGACGAGAGTGCAGATTACGGAGACTGGTGGGATATCAGCCAGGATTTCACCTGGTCTTTCGACATAGACTGGAACACTCCCGGAGATTATACAGCTGTCCTCTCATATCTGGGAGCAGAAGCGTCTATTCCCATCGTATTGGTGGAAAATCCCGTAAAAACATTCCAGATTACAAAAATGCCGGACAAAAACACGTACTACCAGTTTGAGGACATAGACGTCCGGGGTATGGAGTATTCGATAACATACAAAAATGGAGAGACATTCACAGGTAAAGCCGAGGAAAATTATCCATATTTTAGTTATGAAGGCAAAGACTTTTACATGTCAAGCGATTGGAAATTTAAAGCTAATGGCAAAGCAAAACTGGGGGAAAATGTTATCATCTTTTCTGCATTAGGGGTAAGAACAGAGACGGACAAGATCATGGTGAATGAAGACCCTGTACAGTCTATGAGTGTTGTTAAAAACCCGGAAAAGATGCAGTATATAGGGGAACATGGCCATAAGATTGATCTATATGGCATGGAACTTTCTATTGTGTATACAGACGGCACCAATAAGAAGGTATCTTTTACAGAGCATACAGACAGTCTTGAGCTGCAGGAGGGGTGCGGAGGAGAGATAACCGCATATTTCTCGAGTGATGATGAACAAAGATATCTGGTTATTTCCTATATAAATCAGACTTGCCGTATTGATTTGCCTAAGGTTGATTTGTCCAAGTGTGATCCGGTGGAAATGACTGACGAAACCTGCTATTCTGTTGATTTGACAGAGGATAAGACATACCAGGTGTACTCTTTTATACCTTCAGAAACTAAGACCTATCATTTCTTCAGTACAGGCAGAATTGACAGTTATGTGGAAGCTTATGAAGGGAATAACAGAATCGCCTCCGATGATGACAGTGGAGAAAATAATAATTTTAAATTTTCTCAGGAGCTGAAGGCGGGCAGTACCTACTATTTTATAGTATCCGAATATAGCGGTAATCCTGGAGCAATGACCTGCTATTTCAGCTCCACAGCAGATTCCCTTTCCAGTGTTCAGGTAACGGATATGAAAATTATCAGTATTCCAAAAGATACATGGTATGATTTCGAATCCACACACATATGGGCTGAGGGATGGAATCTGAACGGCACAGAATATGAAGCGGTCTATTCCAATGGATGGAGACGGGTAGAAAAAATAACAGAAGCTTATGGAAATTCCATGGATTTCAGCGGCACAATGTTATCAGTGAAATGGGAATATACGACGGTACATGAATACGGTGATGAGTATGTGGATACTGGCAGAGATAATTCCCTCATCTATACATTTGGCGAAAAAGAAATTGGAAAATTTCCAGCCACGTTTAACAAGCCAAGCCCTGTGGAATCAGTAACCGTTGTACAACATCCATGGGAAAACTGGAGTCCATATGAATACGAAGTATTTAACGATAATGCTATGTCGAATGGCGCCATGTCTGTTCAGATAAAATACAATGACGGAACTCCGGAAGAAACTGTTCACTGGGATTTTGCGGAAGAAGGTTCCTCTTATAGCCATAATGGATATACAATAAGTGCAAGATGGAAAGATATTGATAATATTCAGGCAGGTAAAGAAAATACAGTTGCTGTCACCTATATGGGAAAATCAGCAGACATTTCTGTTATGGTAAAAGAAGATCCCGTGAAATCCATTGAGATTCTCCAAAATCCGGAAAAGACGGAATACTATCCTTTCGAAGAACGGGTTGATTTATATGGGGCAAAGCTGCAGATTACTTATACAGATAGCAAAGTGCAGACAGTAGAAGCTGCGGAGCATACCAATTGGATTACTGTACCAGATACGAATGAAAGGCTGTATCTTGCAGTTAATTACGATGAGGATGACAATCAAGATTATCTGTATGTGAGTTATATGGGATATAGGAAGAAGGTTATGCCATATACAATCAGACAGTTCACAGTGGAAAATTCCATACGGCTGACTGAAGATAAAACAGAACAGGTTGTATTGAAAGACAATACTTCTTATCAAATCTTTTCGTTCACACCATCAGAGGATGGAAATTATAGATTTGGGTACGATAACAGTGGAGGAGATTATTATACCAGCATTTATCTCTACAGCGCTGCAGGCAAGTATCTTGTAGGCGGAAGTTATTCTGTGGAATACGAAATGGTGGAAGGCAGACAATATTATATGGCGCTTTTCACAGATGACACAGCTGAGCAGAATCTGATCTGTTCCATTACACGACAGACTGATACTCCCAAAGAGGATATTTCAGAAATTTATTTTTCAGTGAATATGCCAAAAGCAGGGGAGAGTCTGGCAGATATATCGAAAAGTGAATATAGTGAGTATTATGTGTCCAGCTATCAATGGCTGAATGATGCGGGAGATGACAAAATTGCCGATTATGGAACCGCACATCGTCTTATGATTGTGCTTCAGGCCAAAAGTGCATTTCAGTTTAGTTCAGCTACTAAAGTTTATGTGAACGATTACAGAGTAACTGCTAAGTCAACTGGCAGTGATGGAAGAATGACGGTTTACTACACATTCCCCCATACACAGTGCAGGATCACTGTGCCGGAGGCAGCAGGTTACACTTTGGATGAGAGTCAGAATGCAGAACAGGGGAAAACCAATTACGGCGGAGATTACAAATTCCGCTATACAAAAAATGCTGACAACACCAACACCAGCCGCATCATTGTAAAAGCAAACGATACTGTATTGACCCCGGACACCGATGGAACCTATACCATCGAAAGGGTTACGGAAAATACAGTTGTAACAGTAAAACAGGAGAATTTATCAGCAGGTCCTGGGGAATCCAAACTGACGATGTACAACAAGAGCTCCAATATCTTTGACATCATGGTGGGAAAACAAAATGCCCGGATCGCAGATAATGAAGGCAGTGAAAAGACACTTCCCTCTTTGGAAAGCTATGTAGACGGAAGCGACCAGTTTTTCTTCGGATGGTATCTGGATAAAGACACGGGTCTTAATGGAAAAGGGGAGCGTTTCACCTCCCAGAGTATTTTGGTAAATCCCCTATACGACCTTTATGCCAGATGGGGAAAAGGAATATTCTCGTATATTCTGAATAACAAGCAGGTAAACTGCCGGATTTTGTCAATCGACGAGTTCAATAAGACAAAAGTGCAGATCGGAGATGCCGCCAAAGCGGCCGGCGCAGCATCTGCAGAGCCAAATGCCCGTGCGGCAGATGAAAACGGAACCCTTGTCATACCAGATAAAATTGACTGGAACAGCAATGAAGACCTGAAAGCACTGGGAATTACCTTCTCAGACTGTGAAGTGTCCGCCATTGCAGAGAACACCTTTGCAGGAGACAGTACCATTAAGAACATTGTTTTACCGGAAACACTGGAGAGTATTGGCTCCATCTTGATATCCAGGAAAATGATATCGAACTTCGTATGAGCGGCAAGCAGG
>CAJURF010000067.1 GCA_910588825.1 uncultured Lachnospiraceae bacterium | reverse complement strand
TTCCATTCGTCCATGGGATAAATTGATAAACAGCCGTCCAATCCTTTGGTCAACACGAATTCTTCCCCAAGTAATTCGCGGAACTTGGATGGGATTATCAGCCGCCCCTTCGCATCAATTGTATGGTTGTACTCTCCCATGAACATATATAGTCACCTTCTTCACGGAAATCATTTATTCTCCCCAAATGCTTCCGCAGGCGGCATGGTTCACCACTATCACTCCATTTGCCACCACCATCCTCCACTTTCTACCACTTATATGTCTATTCTATAACAAAATCGCAAAAAGTACAAGTGGAAAAAACAGAGTTGTACGCCAAAAAATTCGGAAAAAATTCTGTATATCTTTGTCATATTTTGGCGAACCATACCATATATATGCATTTGTTTTGTTATTATTTCTATATATGGTATTTTATCTTCAAAAAACCAATCAAAAGATTTTTCATCCTTCTGAAAACAGAAGGCGAAGATTCCTATACAGCAAAAAAGGAACCACCCACTTGGCAGTCCCTTTGATCCTAATATTACATTCTGTGAATAATAACCATATATCTTTCGATCAAGTAGTCCAGCTCCCTGCTGAGCTGGCTGTGTTTTAACAAATCTTCTCTCCCCTGTATACTTTGATCCAGCAGTCTCCTCTTTTCCTCAATTTCCTGACGCAGAGTCTCCACTGTCTCCTTTTTCTCTATTGTCATCTGATTCACTGTGACACCCCTTTTTTCCTGTGTAATCTCTCTTGTGTTTCAAACAATACCGCACGGACAATACCGCACCAATTCCCGCTGCAGCCAGCCCTATGGAGAGCAATTGCGATACCGGAAGCCCTTCTCCCCCCAGAGCAATTTTCAGCTGATCGGTACGCAGCCCTTCAATCCACCCGCGTCCCAGACCATACCCAGCCAGGTACATCAGAAACACTTCCCCCTGAAACCGTTTCCTGTGTCTATACCACAGTAAAAATACCAGCACCAGTATGTTCCACATACTCTCATAGAGAAATGCCGGGTGCACCTGAATATAAGCCGCCCCCTGTACATACTGGATGTGAGCTTCCATCTGGGAAGTAATTTCACCGCTGCGCACTGCATCTACCGGAAGCTGCATGGCCAGCAGATTATCCGTATAACCGCCAAAAGCTTCCCGGTTAAAAAAATTTCCCCACCTTCCCAGAATCTGCCCCAGTACCAGACCGAGACATGCAGTGTCCACCATTTTACCCAGATGAGCTTTCTTTTTTACTGTATAGATACATGCTGCTGTCACACCGAACAGAATTCCTCCGTAAATGGCCATGCCGCCGCCGCGGGTATTGAAGATTTCCCACAGATTATCCTTGTAGTAATCCCATGAGAACGCCACATAATAAGCTCTGGCCCCCACAATCCCCACAACAATGGACAGCATCAGCATATTCAGATAGAAATCCTGATCCTGCCCAGTCCTTTTTGCCTCTGCCAGAATCAGGCTGACTCCCGCTATCATAGAAACCGCTATCACGATCCCATAATACGCAATATCAATACCGAAAACTTCAATGGTCTTCCCCACATGTTCCAGATAAATCCCCAGGTGCGGAAAATTAATTGACATGTTCATCTGATCACCTAAACATTAAACCGGAATAAAATCACATCGCCGTCTTTTACCACGTACTCTTTGCCTTCCATACGGACCAGGCCCTTTTCCCGGGCCCCCGCATACGAACCGCAGTCCAGCAAATCCCTGTAATTCACCACCTCCGCTTTGATAAATCCCCGCTCAAAGTCTGTGTGGATCTTTCCTGCCGCCTGAGGTGCCTTTGTCCCCAGTTTCACTGTCCAGGCTCTGGTCTCATCCTCCCCTGAGGTGAGAAAGCTGTGCAGCCCCAGCAGGCGGTAGCTGGCTTTAATCAGTTTCTCCAATCCGGACTCCTTCAATCCCAGATCTTCCAAAAAAATTTCTCTTTCCTCCTGATCCAGCTGGGCAATCTCCTGCTCAATCTGTGCGCAGATGACAAACACTTCACTGCCTTGTTTTCCAGCGTACTCTTTGACTTTCTGTACATGGGCATTCCCCCCGCCGTCATCTGCCAGGTCATCTTCCGCCACATTCGCCGCATAGATCACCGGCTTGCCTGTGAGCAGATTATACTCGGCCAGCCACTTTTCTTCATCTTCATTTTCCGGTGAAAACGTAATGGCCAGCTGGTCATTTTCCAAATGGGCCTTTATCTTCTCTTGAAATTTCAGCTCCCCGGCTGCTTTTTTATCGTTGCGGGCCAGTTTGATGGTCTTTGCAATTCTCCGCTCCAAAATCTCCAAATCGGAAAATGCCAGCTCCAGATTAATCGTCTCGATATCACGGAGAGGATTGATGGAACCGTCCACATGAACAATATTATCATCATCGAAACAGCGGACCACATGGACAATGGCATCCACCTCACGGATATTTGCCAGAAACTGATTTCCCAGTCCTTCACCCTGGGAAGCCCCTTTCACCAGACCTGCAATATCCACAAACTCAATCACTGCCGGAGTCACCTTCTTAGATTGATAAAAATCTCCCAGCAGTTTCAATCTCTCATCCGGCACGGGCACAATCCCCACATTGGGGTCAATGGTGCAGAACGGATAATTGGCAGACTCTGCTTCCGCCTGTGTCAGCGAATTAAACAGAGTGCTTTTCCCCACATTGGGGAGGCCTACAATTCCTAGTTTCATTTCTATACTCCTCTCTTGTAAAGCATTATCAGACAATCCAACAAATTTTTAACGCAGATCAAGGAGTGTCCAGCTCATCTTCACATTTCTCCAGCATTCTCTGCCAGAAAATATCATCCGACTCTTCATCTGCCGTAATTCCCTGCACATATGCCAGAACATACCCCATCTTATAATCCGGCACACTGTCCAGAAGTTCTATAATTCTCTCTTTATTGGTCATTTCTCTCCTCCCGCGGTTTCGGTTTATACTGCTCCTCGCCTGTCTCAATATAAAGCATGAAATCATTGATTTCTTTTTCGCTCCAGCCTGCGGCTCTCAACCCCAAAAGCATTCTTGCAATCTCAGTCATATTCATACCGTTCCCGCTCCTTTCCCACACACGATACTCAACAATCTCTCGACATAATCAACAGAAGACATCCTTTGGTAAATGTAATCACTGCCTCATCCTCCACAATCTCATTGCTGACCGTGAGTCCACAGTCCCTGCTGGTAAGGCAGTAATGATCCAGTGGATAAGAAAATCCTTTTAATGTCAGCCCCTCCACCGGGCCCCCCAGCGCAAAAAGAGAGACGTATTTTCCTTTCTGTATACTTCGCCGCAGCCTTACCGGACGCTGGGAAGCCCATATATAATTCCAGGCATCTGCCATATAACTGTGGACCCCCGCAGACAGCCCGCAGGCCAAAAGCTCCACATTGGCCAGCGTATGGTCCAGGCGGCCACCTGTTCCTCCCAGGATTCCAATCTCAGATGCTCCCATCTCCACCGCTATGTGAAACGCCGACTGGGTATCGGAATCGTCTTTCCTGGGACTAAGCCTGTGCACCACCGTTCCCGGACGTCCTTCGTATTCCTCTAAAATCCCCTGAGGCATACTGTCAAAATCCCCCACCACCGCCTGGGGCACAATCCCATGTTTATAACAAAAGTGAAGCCCCCTGTCTGCCGCTATAATCCTGTCGTATTTCTGCTCCTCCAAAAACGAAAGGGCAAAATCACTCTGGATATTGCCCCCGCTGATCAATCCCACACGCATACGCTTTTATGCTCTTTCCGCATATTGGCTGATCAATCTGCGGATTTCCCCCGCATTCCCGGCAAGATCCCCGCTGAATACACAGGAACCCGCCACGATCTGGCTGGCTCCTGCCTCCAGAACAAGGGGAAGTGTCTCACGGTTAATTCCTCCATCAACCTGAATAGGAAGCTCAATTTTTTCATCTTTCAGCATCTGCCGTGCCTGACAGATTTTTTCTGTAGAATCTTCTATATATTTTTGTCCGCCGAATCCCGGCTGTACAGTCATAATCAACAGCATATCAATATCTTTGAGAATATAGCTGATATCTGTCACGGAAGTGGCCGGTTTTACCGCAACCCCCACTTTTACCCCTGCATCCCGGATGCGGGCTACTGTCCGTTCCAGATCTTCACAGGCTTCCGCGTGAACAGTAATGGAATCTGCCCCGCATGCTACAAAGTCCTGAACATAGCGCTCTGGTTCTGTAATCATCAAATGCACATCAAAAAGCATGTTACTCTCCTGGCGGATAGACTTAATCACCGGCATTCCAAAAGATATGCTGGGCACAAAGTCTCCGTCCATCACATCAATATGGAGCCATTTGATTCCCTGCTGTTCCAGCGTCTGAAGCTGTTGTCCCAAACGGTTAAAATCCGCAGATAACATAGACGGGTATAACTGATATTCCATGTTTTCAATATCTCCTTTTATCCTTTATTTCCTGAAATAAATCCGAATAGCTCTCATACCGGGAAGGACTGATTCTGCCCTCCTTCAGAGCATGGAGCACTGCACAGCCCGGTTCTGTCATATGGACGCATCCCTGAAACCTGCACGCACCCTCATACGGTTCAAATTCCGGGAAATACTGTTTCAATTCTTCCTTTTCCATTGTGTCCAGATACAGGGAGCCAAACCCCGGTGTATCCGCTAAATATGTTCCTTCCCTAAGGGGAAGCAGCTGGCAGTGCCGGGTGGTATGTCTTCCCCTCCGGAGTTTTTCACTTACTGTTCCCGTTTCCATCTGTACTTCCTGCTGCAGCAGATTGGCCAGCGAGGACTTCCCCACACCGGAAACTCCTGCCACAGCTGTAATTTTTCCCTCCAGCAGCTCATCCAGCTGCTTTACCCCCTCACCAGTCTGGACACTGGTAAAAACCAAAGGGCAGCCGCAGGCCCGGTAAATTTCCCGCAAAGACTCCAGGTCTTTTGGCTCTGCCAGGTCTTTTTTATTAAAACACAGGCAGGCGGGAATCCCAGCCCTCTCCGCCATAACCAAAAAGCGGTCCAAAAGTCTGTAATTGGGCTTTGGCTGATTTACCGCAAAAATCAAAGCCACCTGGTCCACATTTGCCACTGCAGGGCGCACCAGTTGATTTTTCCGGGGAAGAATCTCCTCCAGACTGCCTTCTTTGTCTTTCTCATCCAGAATGCGGATACGAACCACATCCCCCACCAGAGGCTTTTTGTTTTCTTTCCGGAAAATCCCCCTGGCTCTGCACGCATACAGACCCTTTTCGGGAATATCCACATAGTAAAATCCACCAACGCCCTTAATAATTCTTCCCTGCATCAATCTACCTTCTGGAAGGAAATGGTATAATGGCCCAATTCCACATAGTCGCTTCCTGTCAGCTCATACAGATACAAAGTTCCCTCACTGAGGCCCGGCTCACCTGTAATATCCAGCTGATAAGGGAAATCTACTTTCTTGCCTTCCATAATCGTCTCCACAGACGGAGAGTTATCCACAGTCTGCACCAGTTCCATCTTTACCACTCCCCCTGTGTACGTGGGCGGAGTATCCAGAGTCTGGGAACACTTCCAGGTGCCGGACGCATCTGCACTCTGCACCGGTGTCTCCTCCCCTTCTTCTTCCCCTGGTGTCTCCTCAGCCCCCTCAGGTCCGGTACTGATGGTTATGGTAATACTGGAACCTTTCTCCGCATAGACTCCCTCTGCAATACTCTGGGACATAACCTGTCCTTTTGTAACAGTATCACTGGAGGAAGATTCCACAATTACATTAAATGCCGCAAGAGCTGCCTTTGCCGCCGTCTCTTCCATGCCGATCACATTGGGCACCATAGCGTTTTCATATTCATTTCCCATGCTGACTTCCAGAGTTACCGTCTCACCGGAAGCACTCTGTGACCCGGCAGCCGGAGTCATGCCCATAACAATTCCCATCTCATGGTCATAACTGAAGGACTTGGTCAGGCTCACTGTAAATCCCATATCCCGCAGTGTCTGCTCAGCCGTCTCCTGTGGCTGGCCCACTAAATCCGGCACAGTCAGCATGGCTGCACCGCTGCTGAGCTTATACTTGATGGTGGTATACTTCTGAACCTGGGTTCCCGGCTCGATTTCCTGAGAAGAAATCATTCCTTTTTCATATTCATCCGAACTTTCTTCCTCTGTGTACTGGAGACCAAGATAGAGTTCTTTTACAATCTTCGTGGCTTCTTCCTCTGTCTTACCAACCAGATCCGGCACCTCCACCATTTCTTCTTCCGGGGCTTGTGTCTCTTCTGCCTGCTTATCTTTTGAACCGCCGATACCAGGGCCGAAGCTGAACAAACCGGCTGCATTGCCGATGAGCACAATCAGCACACAGATAATCAGAGCCCCTACAATAAAGCCCCCAATGGTTATGGCCTTTTCAAGCCCCCGGTTCAGCCCGCCTCCACTGTCTTCCTCATCGTCGGTTTCATAATCATCTTCCTCGTAATCGTCTGAAGAATCGTAATAATCCTCCTCTGCCGCCAGAGGGGGAATCTCTTTCACCGCATTGTTTTTCTTTATTTTATCCAGGTCCTCTCCCTGAAATACCATAGTCTTCCCATCTGTATTCAGAGGCGCCAGTTTGACAAAATCCCCCTGGGGGTCAATCAGGGAATGCTTCAGATCCGCAATCACTTCCTCCATATTGGGATATCGTCTGTCCACACTTTTCTGTGTACACTTGAATATAATCTGTTCCAGGCTGAAGGGCAGATCCGGCGTATAATCACTGGGCGGCTCCATCTCCTCCTGGAGATGCTTAATGGCAATGGAAACAGTTGTATCTCCGTCAAAGGGCACCACCCCTGTCACCATCTCATACATGGTAATTCCCAGAGAATAAATGTCGCTCTTCTCGTCACTGTAGCCTCCCCGCACCTGTTCCGGGGAACTGTAATGGACAGACCCCATCACATTGGAACTGATGGTATTGGAAGATGCCGCTCTGGCTATGCCGAAATCCGTCACCTTCACTTTCCCGTCTGTGGAAATAATAATATTCTGCGGCTTTACATCTCTGTGTACAATCCCATGGTTATGAGCTGCTTCCAGACCCATGGAAACCTGGATGGCAATACTGGTAGCTTCCTTGACACTCAGCTTTCCTTTTTTGGAAATGTACTCTTTCAGGGTGATTCCCTCTACCAGCTCCATGACGATATAATGAATCCCCTGGTCTTCTCCTACGTCAAATACATTTACAACATTGGGATGAGTCAGGCCCGCAGCGGATTGAGCTTCCGTTTTGAATTTCTTGATAAAATTTGTATCCTCCCGAAATTCCTGCTTCAGGACCTTCATCGCTACAAAACGGTTCAGCTTATGGTCTTTCGTCTTATAGACGTCCGCCATGCCGCCTGTTCCCACTTTGCTGACGATCTCATACCGTTCCCCTACAATCATTCCATCTTTTATCATTCTTTCACCTCTTTGGTAAATGGTTCAATCAGCACAACTGCAATATTGTCTTTGCCTCCGTTGGCATTGGCCAGTCGGATGAGGGCCTGCCCCTTCTCCTTTAAACTCCCTGGCTGTTCCAACAGCTTTGCAATCTCCTCATTGGTGACCATGTTGCTCAATCCATCTGAGCACATCAGCACAATGGCATCCGGCTGGATTTCAAAGTCAAAGAAGTCCACCTCCACAGATGAGGCTGCCCCCAGAGCCCTTGTAATGATATTTTTATCCGGATGGTTAATGGCCTCTTCTTCACGCAGCTCCCCCAGACGGACCATTTCCTGTACCAGCGAATGGTCTCTTGTAATCTGGCGGATTCCCTGGTGAACCACATACAGACGGCTGTCGCCCACATTTGCCACATAGGCGTAATTTCCCACAATTGTGGCAGCTACAATTGTTGTTCCCATTCCTTTCTTATCCGGTGACTTTCCCGCTTCCTCCAGAACTTTCAGGTTGGCGGACTCAATGCCATGGCGGAGAATCTTAACCGGACTGTAGTTTGCATCCTCTTTAATGGTATCTACTAAAACATGGACTGCACAGGATGAGGCATAATCCCCCGCATTGTGGCCTCCCATCCCGTCTGCCACCACAAACAGATTGGGAAGATTCCCCACCGAATCCACCGATGCATATACATAATCCTGGTTCACCCGTCTACGCTGTCCTATGTCCGTACCCGAGTACACTCTCATTGTCATTTCTCTCTTTCTGCTTCCCGCTGCGCGGAAAACCTTCTTCTCAGCTGTCCGCACGCACCGTCAATATCACGGCCCATTTTCCTTCTTATAGTAACATTAATTCCATATTTTTCAAGTTTTATTTTAAATTTATCTGCATCTTTCCCCGCAGGCGGCTGAAATTTCCGTTCCTCCACAGGATTTACAGGAATCAGATTCAGGTGGCAGTTTCTTCTGCGCAGAAGCCCGGCAATCTGTGCGGCATCCTCATCCGTATCATTCACACCGCCGATTAAGCTGTATTCATACGTAATCCGCCTGCCTGTGTTCTGAAAATAAAAATCACAGGCTTCCATCACTTCAGCCAGACTGTACTTTTTCGCTATGGGCATCAACGCCTGGCGTTTTTCATCTGTGGCACCGTGAAGAGAAAGTGCCAGGGTAATCTGAAGTTTCTCTTTTGCCAGCTCAAAAATCTGCGGCACAATTCCACAAGTGGACACAGTAATATTGCGCTGGCTCATGTTCATCCCCTGCTCATGGCTGAGAATCCGGATAAATCTCACCAGCTGGCTGTAATTATCCAGCGGCTCTCCGGTACCCATAACCACCACATGGGAAACCCTCCTTCCAGCCGCCCGGCCGGCTGCATATACCTGTTCCAGCATCTCCCCCGCCGTGAGATTCCTCACCAGCCCGCCGATGGCAGACGCACAGAAACGGCATCCCATCCGACAGCCTGCCTGAGAAGAAATGCACACAGAGTCCCCGTGCTGATACTGCATCCAAACGCTCTCCACTTTCTGTCCGTCTTCCATTGCATATAAATACTTTCTGGTTCCATCCAGGGCGGAAATCTGCGTGTTTTCCGGCTCCAGCACCAGCAGCGGCCAGCGCTCCTTCAGCTGTCCGCGCATGTCCTTGGATAAATTGGTCATAGACTCATAAGAATCTTCCTGCTTCTGGTGCAGCCACTGAAACAATTGTTTCCCCTGAAAATCTTTTCCCCCCATTTCCCGGACAACTGGTACCAGCTCCTCTGGGTAAAGAGATTTGATATCCTGCTTCATCATCCCTCCGTCTTTTTCAATCTTGCCATAAAAAACCCATCTGTCTTATGCACCCCCGGCAGCAGCTGAAGATAGCCTCTGGAGGTGGTCATGCAGTGCAGTTCTCTGGGCAGATAGGGATTCAGACTGTCTGGCTCCAGAGGATAATTATCCAAAAGCCACTGATAATTATCCCGGTTTTCCTCATCGGCAATGGTACATGTGCTGAAAATCAGCACACCGCCGGGCTTTATGTAATCAACGGCCATGGATAAAATTTTCCTCTGGAGAATGACCAGTTCCTGCTGCTTGTGGCTGCTCATCTTATATTTAATGTCCGGCTTTTTCCCGATCACACCATATCCGGAACAAGGCACATCCGCCAGCACAATGTCTGCCTTTAGAACCGATTCCGTGTCAAATACTGTGGCATCCTGGCGTTTTGCACGGATATTGATGGCTCCGGAGCGCAGAATATTTTCTTTCAGCAGATTCACCTTATGTTCAGAAGTGTCCCTGGCGTCCACCATTCCAAAGTCACCCATCTTCTCTGCCATGTGGAGAGCTTTTCCTCCCGGAGCCGCGCACAGATCAATAATATAATTTCCTTTGGATGGATGGGCAATCTCTGTGACCAGCATGGAGCTCACATCCTGCACCTGAATCTCTCCTTTCCAGAAAGCATCCAGAGTCATCAGATGGTCATAACCGGAAATATAATACGCATAGTCCAGATAAGGAGCCTTTTCCACTTTTACCTGCTGTTTTCTCAGGCTCTCCAGAACTTTGTCTTTGTCACTGTTTTTGCTGATGCGTACAGTGACAGGCTTTTCCTCCAGAAAACTTTTCAGTATCTCCCTGGTAATGTCCCCCCCATAAGACCCCACCCATCGCTGCACCAGACTCTCCGGCATAGAATAACGAGCGCTCAAATACGCCACAGGTGTGGCTTTCGGCGGATATTCTACTTCATTGATCCGGCGCGCTATGGTGCGGAGCACGCCGTTTACAAAGGGTTTCAGACTATAAAAGCCTTTTTTCTGTGCAAGTTTTACCGACTCATTGCAGGCGGCGGAATCCGGCACACTGTCCATATACATCAGCTGGTATACACCACTTCGCAGAATTTCCCGGATAACCGGCTTCATATCTGTGGTTTTAATCTTGGAAAAATAATTGATGATGTAATCAATCTGAATAGCATACTCCACTGTACCTTCACATACCCTGGTGATAAATGCCCGGTCCTGTTTGGGCAGAAACTGATATTTCTTCAGCGTATTGCCAAGAGCTGTATGACAATACGTTCCTTCTTCGTTAATCTCCAATAATAATTCCAGTATAATCTCTCTCACCGGATATTTTTTACTCACGATTTCTTCCTCCTGCCAATACTAACAGACGCATCAGCTGTAATATCGAAGACGCCAGCGCCGCCACATATGTCATGGCTGCAGCCTTTAACACCTTGCGCGCTCCAGGCACTTCCTGCTGGGCTAAAATCCCGTCATCGGACAAAAGCCGCAGAGCTCTGGCAGAAGCATTCAGCTCCACCGGCAGCGTCACAAGCTGAAAAAGAACTGCGCCCATAAACAGAGCAATTCCCAAATACAAAAGGGGGCGGACAGACATCACCAGCCCTGCCAGAAACACAGGCCAGGAAAGCCCGGACCCGAAATTGGCTATGGGGACAATAGCGCTTCTCCATCTCAGAGGCGCATAACCTGTGTGATGCTGCAGCGCGTGTCCGCACTCATGGGCCGCCACTCCCACCGCTGCCAGAGAAGTCTGCTGATACACAGCCTCCGATAAGCGGACTGTCCGCGTCCTGGGGTCATAGTGGTCTGTGAGCTGGCCGGACACCGGGCGCACCTGCACATCCGATAGTCCCGCCATAGACAAAATCCTCTGAGCCGTCTGCGCCCCTGTCATCCGGGATGCGCTGGGTATCCTGCAGTATACAGAAAACGTCCGCTTCATCCCTGCGGAAGCCAGCAAAGATAAAACCATGCCTGCCGCAAGCAGCAGTACTGTCCAGTCCATTCCGTAAAACCTGTAACCATAAAAGCCCATGTCTGCCTCCATTTCTGCCGCTTTCAGCGGCGCTGCAGCTAACTGCCCAAAACCGTCCCCTGTTCAATCCTGTAACCCCGGAGGAAATCTGCCGCTGCCATGCCCTTTTTTCCTTCCAGCTGCAATTTTTCAATATACAGGCATCCCTCGGCGCATTTTACATAAATCCCTGTCCTGTCTGTGCCCACCGTCTGTCCGGGCACAGCGTCCGCCAGTCCTTCTGCCTGTTTTGGATTTTTCACAGATGCCTTTAAAATCTTCAGCATCTTCCCATTGAGACGGGTAAAAGCCCCCGGCCATGGGTCCATGCCTCTCACCAGACGCTCAATGGTGTACGCGTCCTTTTCCCAGTCAATGCGGCCCATACTCTTTTCTATCATTGCCGCATAAGGCGTAGGACTGTCCGCAGGCTGTGGCCGGGCGTGGATATCACCTTTTGTAATGGCATCCAGCGTCTTTGCCAGAAGCTCCGCTCCCAGGACGCTCAGCTTATCAAACAATCTTCCCCCTGTCTCGTCAGGACTTAACGCGCAGACTTTCTCTGCCAGCATATCCCCGGTATCCAGGCCTTCATCCATGCGCATAATGGTGACTCCTGTTTCCTTCTCCCCGCGGATTACAGCCCACTGAATGGGCGCCGCCCCCCGGTATTTCGGAAGCAGGGACGCATGTACATTCAGACAGCCATAAGGGGGAAAATCCAAAATTTCCCGGGGAAGCATCTGTCCAAAAGCTGCAACCACAATCACATCCGGCTTTAACTGCTTTAAAACTTCCATAAAATCAGAATTTTTTACATTTTCATATTGGTATACCACAAGCCCCATCTTTTGGGCTGCTTCCTTCACAGGGGTGGGTTTTAAGGTCTTGCCTCTGCCTTTTGGCCTGTCCGGCTGGGTCACCACTGCCAGGACTTCATGCCCGTTTCGGACAATCTCCCGCAGCGTCTCCACGGCAAAATCCGGGGTTCCCATATAAACTACTTTCATATGGCACTATTCCTCCTCATTGTTCACCGGATGCAGGCCGTCTTCCACCAGAGCCGTATACATAATTCCATCCAGATGGTCAATTTCATGGCAGCACGCCCGGGCCAGAAGTTCTGTGGCTTCTATCTCAATTTCCTGCATCTCTTCATCAAGTGCCTGTACCCTCACATAATTGGGCCTGGTCACCTGTCCGGCCACCCCGGGAACACTTAAACATCCCTCATCACCAGTCTGTTCTCCCTGCGATTCGATCAGCTGGGGATTAATCATCACCAGAGGCCCGTCGCCTACATCAATGACAACCACCCTCTTTAATATACCCACTTGCGGCGCTGCTAATCCAACACCGTTGGATTCATACATGGTTTCCAGCATATCATCAACCAGCACGTGGATTTTATCTGTCATTTTCTCCACGGGCCGGCACTTCTTCCCCAATACCGCGTCACCTTCCAACCGAATTTTACGAATCGCCATTTTTCTCCTAGCTCCTTTCCTGGTATACTAATTATTATACATGAAAATCAAACTGTATATGCAGTCCGCGAAATCCCGAATTGATCTGCACATAAGCTTCTATCTGATCTTTTAACTTTCTCAGCCCGTCCAAATCCCGATCTTTCACATACAAAATCCTTCTGTAGACATCCTGGACTTTAGCCACCGCCGGGGCTGTGGGGCCAATCACCTTAAACTTTTGCTTTTTATCTGCCCGGCTGATGAATTTCCGGATAAACTCCATGGCCACAGCCAGCTGTTTTTCATTTTTTCCAAAGCCTAAGACTCCCATCATACCGGAAACCGGCGGATATTCCATCAAATCCCTGTACACAATTTCCTTTTGATAAAAATCGTCATAATCCTGGCGGGCGGCACAGACGATGCTGTAGTGTTCCGGCTGATACGTCTGTATCACCGCGCTTCCTGCCGTCTCTCCCCGCCCTGCACGGCCCACCGCCTGTGTGATCAGCTGGAACGTCCGCTCACTGCCTGAATAATCTCCCCCGTGCAGAGACATGTCCGCCGCGAGAATACCCATCAGAGTCACGTTGGGAATGTCATGGCCTTTCACAATCATCTGAGTCCCAATGAGTATATCCGCCTCCCGGTTCTGAAACGCCTGCAGAATCTCCCAGTGGCCTTTCTTGCCGCGGGTGGTATCATAATCCATGCGCAGAACCCGGCTCTGGGGAAATCTCTCCTTCACAATCTCCTCAATCTGCTGGGTCCCTGCCTGGAATCCTCCAATATACGGTGAACCGCACTGAGGACAGACGGCCAGCCTTTTCTGCACATAGCCGCAGTAATGGCAGACACTTGTCCCATTGTTATGCTCTGCCAGAGACACATCGCAGTGAGGACATTTTAACACATAGCCGCAAGATCTGCATGTAATAAGTCCTGCATACCCTCTCCGGTTCAAGAACAAGATCACCT
Organism: uncultured Lachnospiraceae bacterium; assembly: GCA_910588825.1. Classification (GTDB taxonomy): domain Bacteria; phylum Bacillota; class Clostridia; order Lachnospirales; family Lachnospiraceae; genus MGBC164599. Next base: position 7,383 of record CAJURF010000067.1, on the reverse strand, counting down.
GTTCCTTCTTTTCCAGCCTCTGCTCCATTTCCGCCTGCAGCCTGCGGCTTAGGATGGACCGGTTTCCTGCTTTTAACTCCTGGCGCATATCCACCACAACTGCCTGGGGCATAGGCCGCTGATGATATCTGCTGGCCAGTACACACTTTTGATATCGGCCCTGCTGGCACTGATAATAAGTGTCCAGGGAAGGTGTGGCCGAGCCCAGGACCACATGAGCATGCTCCAGCTGTGCCCGGTAAATGGCTGTTTCCCGGGCATGGTAACGGGGCACCTGTTCACTTTTATAGGTCTGTTCTTGTTCCTCATCAATCACAATCAGCCCCAGCCTGGGAAACGGGGTAAAAAGAGCGGAACGGGGGCCCACCATAATGGATATTTCCCCTGCCTTGGCCCGTTTCATCTGATCGTATTTTTCGCCAGGGGACAGCCGGGAATGGAGCACCGACACCTGATCTTGAAATTCTTCATAAAATCCCATTACCATTTGATAGGTGAGGGCAATTTCCGGAATCAGCACAACTGCCTGTTTTCCCTCCCTCAGCACCCTGCTGATCAATTCCATATAAACCCGGGTTTTACCGCTTCCGGTTACCCCATATAATAAACAAGGGCGGTTCTCTCCCTCCCACTCCCGGCAGATTTTCTCCACAGCCTGTCTCTGGCTGTGAGTCAGAACATTCCCTGCCTTTATACTGTCACCACAGAGCTCCTCAGCAGGATTTCGCCGGCTTTCCCTTCGGACCACCTGTACAATCCCCGCATCCTCCAGAGCTTCCACTACACTTTTTCCGATTCCCAGCAGCCGCAGGGTATGTCCATAATCAGCCTGCCCCTGCTGAAGAATATACTCCAGCAGACGGACTCTTGCCCTGTAATTTTTCTGCCTCCACAGCTCCCCCATTTTTTGTGCCTGCTCATCAGAAGCCGTTTTTACAATGGTGCGCTGCTCTTTTGCCTGGATTTTCGCTTTCACCGGAAATACCGTCCGCAGAGCCTGTATCATGGTGGAGCCATACTGCCGCTTCATCCAGTCTGCCAGAAGAATCAGATTCGACTCAGTAGTCTCAGCACTGCTCTTTAAACAGAGAATTTCCTTCATTTTCTCCGGTTCCATAGAAGGAGTCCGGGTGAGTCCTGCCACATAACCGGATATTTCCCGGCTGCCTTTTCCAAAAGGAACATGCACCACCATTCCCACGCAGATTTCACTCTCCAACTGCTCAGGAACCTGGTACTGAAATACTTTATCCAATTTTTCATGAGAGATATCCACAACAATGTCGGCATACAGCATTGCGGTCAGCACCTCTGTGTTTTTCTGTCTTCTTCTAATATCTCCTGAATCAGCACCCGCTCATCCATGGGATACTTCTTTCCTTTTATCTCCTGATAATCTTCATGGCCTTTGCCTGCCAGTATGACAATATCTCCCGGCTCCCCGTGATGGATGGCGTAGGCGATGGCCTCTTTCCGGTCAATGATCTCCACATATTTCCCTTCTGTCCTGCCAATCCCGGTTTTAATGTCATCAATAATCGCCTGTGGTTCTTCATTCCTGGGGTTATCCGAGGTAATAATCGTAAGATCTGCCAGCCGCCCGGATATTTCCCCCATCTCAAAGCGTCTGTCCCTGGCACGGTTTCCCCCGCATCCAAACAGACACACCAGACGATGGGGCTCATATTCACGCAGAGTTTTCAACAGACTCTCCAATGCCATGGCATTGTGGGCGTAATCAATCAGCAGAGTAAAATCATCTGACACAGGAACCATCTCCACCCGGCCCTTTACCTTCGCCTCACGCAGAGCCCGGTCAATGTTATCACGGGACACCTGAAAATGGCGGCAGACCGCAATGGCAGTCAGTGAGTTATAAATGCTGAATCTGCCCGGTATGTCAATTTCCACCGGAAAATCTAAAAGCCCCTGCAGCTGATAAGTGATCCCCAGGTACCCGGGACAAGATACCAGCTGGGGATTCACCGCCCTCAGGCTGGCCTCCTCAGAAAAACCGTAGGTCTCCAGTTTACAGGTATGCCCCTTAACCATCTGTTCAAAATGCTCATCATCCCGGTTCACAATCCCTGTACGGCATTGGCGCAGCAGCATGTTTTTGCAGGATAGATAATGCTCAAAGCTGGTATGTTCATTTGGCCCGATATGGTCCGGCTCAATATTGGTAAAAATCCCATAGTCAAAAATGAAACCTGCCGTGCGGTGCAGCATCAGGCCCTGGGAAGACACCTCCATTACTACGCAGTCACAGCCAAAGTCGGCCATTTCACGGAACCTCTGCTGTACTTCATAAGATTCCGGTGTTGTGTGGGAAGACGGTATCCGCTTGTCACCGATAATCGTTTCAATAGTCCCAATCAGCCCCACACGGTATCCCGCATTTTCCAGAATTGACTTAATCATATAGGTAGCGGTAGTCTTCCCTTTTGTTCCTGTAATGCCTATGGTCTTCATCTGCTCTGCCGGATATCCAAACCAGCAGGCCGATATACATGCCATGGCGTACCTGCTGTCCTTTACTTGTATCACCGTCACATACTCCGGCACCTGCACCGGACGCTCCACCACCAGGGCGCAGGCCCCCTGCTCTGCCACCTGCCCGGCGTAATCATGGCCGTCTGATACGGCCCCGTGAATACATAAAAACAATGATCCCTTCTCGGCTTTCCTGGAATCATTTACTACGCTTGTTATCTCAATATCCGGATTCCCCTGAATGCACTGGTATTCCAGATTGGCCAATAATGTCCTTAACTTCATAATCTCCTCCACTACCCCTCATGTACCGGTACAAATTACGATATTTAACCAGTCTATTATTAAGAATATCATAACTGCCCCCACATTTCAATCTTCCCTTTTCATCTTATGCCGTAAAAATATTATCGTGTTCCACTATGAGATAAAAAAGAATCCGGCAGAGCCGGATTCTTTTTTACTTACCGCGGCGGAAGCGGCAACGCAGAATTACAATGCTTACTGCTCCTGCGCCAGCGGTTACAGCAAGCAGAAACAGCAGCGGCGATTCATCACCTGTTTTGGGAGACGTGGTATACACCGTGCCCTTTCCATCTGTCTGTGTACCTGCTGAATACACCGTCCCCGGCACCGCCGTTGCTGTATACGAACGGTTCGGTCCCGATGACGGTGCCTGGCTTGGCGAAGCCGCTGGCGTTTTCTTAGGCGCGCTCAGCCTCTTGTTGCTGCTGACTGGCGGTTTGGGCTGCTGCTTTTCTACTGCCACAGCCGCATCATCTGACTTTCCTTTTTCCTCTTCGCCCTCTGGGAATACCAGCACTGTGTTAATCAGCTCTTCCTCTGTGAAATCAGAGGGAAGTTTTGCTTTCGCTGTCAACACAATTTCTTCTTTTGGCAGAATACTGGCAATCACTGCCTGTGTTCCATTTTCCCGCAGCTCTACCCCCTCTTGCTCCTCAAAAACCGCCTGAACATCCGCCTTTAAAAATTTATCCACCGCAATTACTGAACTTAATTCCTGTTCTCCGGTAGCCGGCTAAGTCGGGGCAGTCTCCCGCCCTTTCTCGCCTAAGAACCGTACGTGAGTGTTTCCACTCATACGGCTCAAGCATTTCTTTGCTGTCTCAGAATTCGGCTCCCACAAAGCAGTATCTGAGTATCCGTAGAAAACACCCATTTTCTCCCACTTCTGGGGTGCCAGTACCTTTTCAGTATCCATCGGTTTCCCTTCCTGGGATGGCGCCTCTTTGCCCATCTCCAGAGCCATTCGTAGAGCAGATAATCCAGACGTGAGCCTTCCTTTTTTCTCCTTTCATCCGGACATCTGTACACCCATTCTCTGATTTGACGGTTCAGCTTCCAAATCAGCACATTCTGATTCCACGCTTTTCCCCTCTTAATGGTATCCGATATAGCCCTTTCGATTTTCTTTCTTTCAGCAAGTGCTTTCATATAAAATGAATGGGCCTGCAGATACTGGAGCCTTTTCACCATATTCCATTTCCCTTTCTGAGCAGCTTTGGCAATCCTGGCCTGCAGCCTATTCACTTCCCGCTCCGCTTTTTTCCAATCAACAGTTGTCCATTGTACAGCGGATGGCCGTCCGTCCGACAATCTCTCAGAAACTCTCATTTCCGCCGTTGAATAATTATCGCTCATAGGTCTTCCTCCGATTCTTCCATGATTACCCTGAAACACCACGGGATAAGTCTGCGCCTTTTCAGGCCGGGGCAAATTCTGAACCCCTATGCCCCGCCATTACAGCAGAGCCTTTCGCTTTTTATCCCATTCCTCTACCCTCTGTGCCGTCTGTCCCCCTTGCGGGTTCCATACCTTCTGCCCATATGACATACTTTTCTATTACTATTTGTTTAGAAGGAACACATAGGGCTTACCAAGTTCCGCATACGTAAATAATTGTGAGTACCTTAGACGCCGTCTTTGAGCCGGGAGGATTTTGTCCATCTGCCGCAGAATTGCTAAAGCTTCTGCAGCCCCTCCGCACCTTTTGGTGTAAGTGTACCAGCCTTATTTCACTTAAATTCCTGTAACGACCCTTACAACGATTCACATCTACATTCGTCATAGCACTCTTATCCTAACAGTACATCCGGCCAAGGCTGCCAGATTTCCCATATTGTCCCACAAGCTTTCCACCCAGACGTTACCCTCTGCGCAGATTGTGGCAGGATTGCCCCAGATGGAAGGAGCAGCCAATCAGCGGCAATTTACGGTCATGCAGCTTTCTTGTCGCACTTAGCAATCCGAATTTGATAAGTCAGCGTCTCCCCGGGACTGGCTTTTTCCTTATCCACCGTTTTTTCCACCTCAAAGTCCGTCTCCGGAGAAGGCTCTGGAGACTGGGATGGTCCGGGAAGTACTGTCACTTTGTCCTTTGCCTCTTTTTTGATGGGATTTTCCGGGTCTTTGGGATTTGGCGCGGTCCCTGTTACTGTGTTCTCATAGACTCCTTTTGCGTCTTTTGGTATCTCTGCCGTGCCGGTGAGTATCCTCTCCTCACCCAGTCCCAGTTTCTCCACACGCACGGATGTCCCCTCATTTTCCAGGACAATTCCTTGTGCCTGGTCAAACAAAAGAACCACGCCCTCACGGTCAAAAGCATCTTCCAATACCAAATCCCTCAATTCCGCCTGGCCGCAGTTCACAAGACGAAATTCGAATCTGGCCGTACCTCCAGCCTGTGCCTCAGGGTCCAGTGCTTTCTTTTCCAGCAGAAAATCCGGCTGTGACGGATATACATCCAGAAGCGGTGTCTCGGCAGAAGTCTCTTCATCCTGCCCTTCCAGGCCCACATAGGACACATAACCCCCGGTTCCCTCCTGGTCTTTATTCAGCGGTGCATCCTGATTGGTCTCATACAGCTTCTTCTCCTCAGGATCTCTATACTCCTCCCGCAAAACTACGGGAATCTGCAGTTCTTCCTGGTCATCCTCCCCCATTTCTCTGGTAATGGGATATGTCACTTTATAGATGGTATCCGGCTGTCCTTTCTGATTGGTAATAGAGACAGTCTCCACTGTACAGCCCTTTGGAAGCCCTGCTTCCTCAATATCCCAGTATTCTGAAATATAATCTACAATATGCATTTTTGTGGCTTTTAAAATAAGATCAGAATAGATCACACGAAAGATATCTGAAATGCTCTGTATAGACTCGGAACGGGAATCAATAAAATACCCGCTTCCGGAACTGATTTTCTGAAGAGTTTCAAAAGAACTTTCCAATTCTAACTTTGTACCATAACCTGCCGTGTAAACAGCTGCCCTTTCTTTCAGCACAGCCGCATCCTGAACCGCCCAGTCCGCATAAGTGGAATACCAGCTGGAATCCTGACCGGGCAATCCTGCGCTATGGGAGTCCAGACGGCTGGTATCTGCCTTTCCCGAGGTATGATCATACCCGCTGGAAGTGTCCCCGTCTGTGAAAAGTATAGCAAATGTATTTTCTGTTGTCTCTAACCGGTTTACCGCATCCATTGCCGCGGCAATCGCCGCCTCATGGTTCGTACCCGAATTATGGTCCGGCAGTACCTGTTCTTTATGCTCGTATTCTTTCTGAGCAATAAAATCAATGGCCTCCTGTGCATCCTGGGTCCATCCGTTTATGTAATAACCGCCCACGAAAGCTGCCGGGCAGATCTGAGCCCCTGGATTTTCAAAAAGTGCCTGGACAAATTCAGAATACCCTTCCACCAAATGCTCATAGCCGCTGCTGGCGCATCCATGTCCGGGTTCTTTTCCGGATGCGTAAGCCCACACTGCATATCCCCCGGATTCTTCCGCCGCGCCTACTGGCAGATAGACACCATTTCTAAGGATAGTATGCCGGAAATCATAGTTGCCGCTGTAGCCATCCCGAAGGGGCTTGAGCAGTTCATCATCACCCTTTACATAAAACACCCTCCAATGATACATTCCATAATAGTCCCTCTGCTCCTCCCTGCCTTTTTGATAGGCAATTCTGCACTTTCCCGATGGGTCCAGTTCTTTCGGCAGTGCCAGAAGCATCTCATCAGCATCTGCCTGCCCCAGTTTTCCATATTCGTCAGGCGTGGGAAGTAACGGGACAATCAGGTCTTTCCAAATTTCAGATGAACCCTCAAAAGCACTAAATGGATGACTGAAAATCTGTTTCACATGCCCCTGGGTATCACACGCCTGCATACTTTCCGTCACATCCAGTATGGGAATTACTGATATGGGCACTTCTTTCTGCGTAAACTTTTGGATACCATTGGCTTTCAGGTTAATCGTCGCCCGATAATCTGCCGCTGATTCCCATGCGGCAGATTTTTCCAAAATTACTCCCTGCTCATCGGCCTGAGCGCAGGTAACCGCAGCTCCCTGGACCATGGATAACAAAGCCAATACCGTTCCCATAAACGCTGCCGTCACACCTTTTCTGGATAGTTTCTTATGCTTCATAAACAATTTCCTCCTTAACGCAGTATTTTCTCTACATGCAGCCTCCAATACAGCACTTCATTAATTCCCGAGTAATAGGCACCACCTCCTTTCTTCAAAATCTAATTACAATAAATAATGTTGGAAAACAGCCGAAACAGCCCTGAATCGTACCAGTACAGATTTTCCTGGCATATGCAATATAACACAATTTATTGATGAATGCAACCTGAAATTAAATTCCTATACTTTCTTTAGGATTTGTTTATATTTTTTCCGATTCTTTAAGGAATCCGTCACAATTTACACATATTTCTCATATATAATAGCTCTTGGATAGATGAATAACCACTCTCTATCTCCCCCCTCAAAAAGCAGTTCGATGAACAGTCGGACTGCTTTCTTTAATCTAGAGCGTGTTTGAAAATTCATTCACGCCACCCATACGCCCCACTTTGCGGCA
>CAJURF010000066.1 GCA_910588825.1 uncultured Lachnospiraceae bacterium | reverse complement strand
AATGCATATTAAAATCTTTCTCAAAAAGTTCTTGACATATCACCAGAATGCTGTCGCGGTAAAGAGCGGTCTGATGTTTTCAGACACGCGCCGGGGCTAATGTGGCATTCGCCCTCCTGTCTATTATAAACACAAGGGCTGCCAAGCACAAGGAAAAGTTTTCGACATATTAAGTGCGTAATCTACTTCTTCATATTTACAAACTGTGTATACTGAGGCATCCACACCAGTTCCACCACCCCAATGGGGCCGTTTCTCTGTTTTGCAATATTTATCTCCGCAATATTTTTCTTCTCTGTATCCTTATTGTAATAATCGTCCCGGTAAATAAACATCACCACATCCGCATCCTGCTCAATGGCCCCTGACTCTCTTAAATCCGACAACATGGGCCTGTGATTGGGCCGCTGTTCTACTGCACGGCTCAGCTGGGACAATGCCACCACCGGAACCCTCAGTTCCCTGGCCACAGCTTTTAACGCACGGGATATCTCTGATATTTCCTGCTGTCTGGAATCACTTCTTCCGCTGCCGCTCATCAGCTGCAGATAATCAATGAATACAATGCCCAGATCATGTTCCAGCTTATATTTCCGGCACTTGGACCGCAGCGCTGACACGGAAATCCCGGGGGTATCGTCAATAATCAGGCGGGAATGTCCAATTACATCCGCTCCTTCCACCAGTTTCGTCCAATCCTCGTCCCGCAGGTCTCCCGTGCGCAGACTCTGGCTGTCCACCCTGGATTCCATGGACAGCAGACGGTTCACAAGCTGTTCTTTTGACATTTCCAGACTGAAGATGGCTGTGGTGACCCCGCCTTTAAACGCCATATACCTGGCAATATTCAAAGCAAAAGCCGTCTTTCCCATAGAGGGTCTGGCGGCAATTAATATCAAATCCGAAGGCTGGAACCCGGACATTTTATAATCCAGATCTGCAAAACCTGTAGACAGGCCTGTGACATTTCCGTCCATTCTGGATGCTTTTTCTATCTTGTCCACCACATCCAGCACAATCTGCCGGATAGGCACATAATCAGAGGCATCCTGCCTCTGAAAAAGGTCAAACATCTTCTTTTCCGCAGTATCCAGAATCACTTCCGTCTTATCCTGCTGCAGATAACAAAGGTCTTCCACCTCTTCACTGGCCTTAATCAGCCGGCGAAGAAGCGCCTTCTCGCTGACAATATTTGCGTAATACCGGACATTGGCCGATGTGGGAACCGCATTCAGAAGCTCTCTGGCATACTCCATATCACTGATTTCCGGAGGCAGCCCCTTCTCTTTGAGACGGTTCTGCAGCGTAACCGTATCCACCGGCTTTCCCTCATTGCACAGCTCTGTCATGGTATCAAATATGATTCCATATTGATGCTGATAAAAGTCATCACTGCGAAGAATCTCGGAGGCGGTGAGAATCGCCTCCCTGTCCATGAGCATGGAGCCAATCACCGACTTCTCTGCTTCCGGACTGTGCGGCAGAACCCGCTTAATCAGCGCTTCCTCCATGCTGTACTACCCCTCTTTCACAACCACCTTCACCTCAGCTGTCACATCCGGGTGCAGACGCAGTGGAACCAACGTGGTTCCCAGCGCTTTGATGGGACTTTCCAGCTGCAGCTTCTTCTTATCCAGAGTCATTCCCAGCTGCTTTTGAGCGGCCTCTGAAATCTCTTTGGCTGACACGGAGCCAAAGGTCTTTCCCCCTTCGCCCACTTTCAGCGTCAGAACCACTTCTTTGTTTTCCAGATTTTTCGCAAAAGCCTGGGCCGCTTCCAGACTGTTCTGGGCCAGTTTCTGCTGGTGAGCCTTCTGAAGCTTCAAATCATTGAGATTCTTAGATGTGGCCTCCACACCCAGCTTCTTGGGGAGCAGCATGTTACGGGCATACCCATCGCTTACATCCACCACATCTCCCTTTTTCCCCAGCTTTTTCACATCTTCTATCAATATTACTTTCATTTGACATTCTCCTTTTCACTCAGTTCTCTCAACAGACCTTTTACCACTTCCACGATCTCCTCCGGCGTTTTATCCGGAATCTGTGCTCCGGCAATATTAATGTGGCCTCCACCGCCCAGTTTCTCCATAATCACCTGAACGTTCACCTCATCTATAGCTCTGGCACTGATATATACAATTTGATTATAGTCCGTTAAAACAAAAGATGCCTTCACACCCACAATGTTCAACAGCTCATTGGCCGCCTGGGCCGCTACAACAGTGGGGCTGTCCAGTCCCCTGCTGGGGCAGATGGCAATGGCAAAAGCGTCCTCATATATCTCAGCGTTACAAATGGTCTCCGCCCGGGCTTTATAGGCATCCATATTGTCTCTGAGCAGCTTCTGCACCCGGGCCACATCGGCTCCACAGCGCCGCAGATAAGCCGCGGCCTCAAAAGTCCGCACCCCTGCTTTTGACTTGAAGTTGTTGGTGTCTATAATAATCCCCGCGTACAGACTGTCCGCCTCAATACTTTTAATGGAAACATCCTCGTCAAAATACTGAAGAATCTCTGCTACCATTTCACAGGTGGAGGATGCATACGGCTCCACATAGGACAGCACAGCATCCCGGATGACCTCGCTCCCTCTCCTGTGATGGTCCAGAACCACAATCGTACTGGTGAGCTGCAGCAGTTCCGGACATTCGGTATAGCTGGGCTTGTTGGTGTCCACCACCACCATTACCGTGTCCTCGTCTACAATCTCCTTGGCCCTTTTGCTGTCTATAAATATATCATGCTCATACTCGCCGCTGTCCTCAAAGCCTGCCATCAGCGGACGGATGGATGTTTTCAGGTCGCTGATAAGGATATGCACCTCTTTGTCCAGAGTCTTGGCTGCCCGGTAAATTCCCACCGCGGCGCCAAAAGCATCCACATCTGTTATGGTGTGGCCCATCACCACCACTTTATCCTTATTGGCAATAAACTCTTTTAACGCCTGTGCCTTCACCCGCGCCTTCACCCGGGTATTCTTCTCCATCTGATGAGACTTTCCTCCATAATAATAGAGGTTCTCACCGTCTTTTACCACAGCCTGGTCGCCGCCCCTCCCCAGAGCCATCTCAATGGCAATCCGGGACTGCTCATAATTTTTATTATAGCTGCTGCCGTTGAGTCCGATTCCGATGCTCAGTGTCACATCAATCTCATTGCCGATGCTGACACCTTTGATCTCCTCCAGAATGCTGAACCCGTTTTCTTTGAGAATTCTCAGGGAACGATGGGGTATCACCAGGAAATATTTGTCTTTCTCTGTCTTTTTTACCAGACCGTCCAGACCGCTGAAATATTTGTTAATCTTCCGGTCTATCAGGGCACCCAGTAGAGAACGCCGTATCTCGTCCACGGTTTCCAGCGCTTCCTCATAGTTATCCAGATAAATCAGCCCCATGACAGGCTTCTCATTCTCTGTTGTCTGAAGTGCCTCATTGAGGTTGGTCTCGTCAAACAGATAGACTGCCGCAAAAGAATCGTACTGATTGGGTTTTGCGATAATATCCGACTCCATGGCGATATGGTCAAAGTCAATTCTGTGCATGAGAATCCGATAATCACAGGCATGATACCGGGCCGAAATCTCCTCTGTCTTAAAACTTCTGAGTCCGTCCAGAAACTGGCTGGTGACTTCCGGGAAAAAAACGCTGATGTTTTTCTTCCTTTTATCCTGAAACAGCATATCCATGGCCTGGTTCATCCAGATGAGATTCCCGGCGCTGTCCAAAATACCAAAAGGGCACACCAGCTTGTTCAACATAATATTTTCCACACGGGAAAACACCATGCTGAATTTAATCAATTCCGTTAAAACTTTGTTCCTGTGATAATAGTACAGGCCCATCCAGAGCACCAGATACAGGATTAAAAAAAGGCTGGCCAGCAGTCCCGCACGGTAATTAACCCAGTAAACAGCCCCGTTCATGGCAGCCAGCAGCAGCCATAGAACAAGAGGCCAGAACATGATGCTCTTTATTTTTCCATTTAGCTTAATCTTATCTTTCATGATTTTCCATTATACCACATACTAAGGAGGTTTGGGAAATAATTTCAGAAAAAAGTCTAAAAAAAGCAGTGAGTGCTTATCAGCCTCCTCACTGCCTTTTTCAGACACGTCCTTATCGAAACCGTCCCGATTTATATCCAGGAACCAGCACAGACCATTTCGTAATCCCCAGATGCTTCCTGCAGGATTTTGTATAGGACTCTCCCTTAGAGGTATCCATATACTGAAACACATCGTATGCTGCCTTCTTCTTCCCCATACCCACAGTCCACAGCCCCATATGCAGATTATCACTGTTAATCTCCACCTGGGAGTCAGCCTGACAGCGGAAAATGATACAGTCAATCATATCGTTGAATTCTGCCTTATAATAAGCATATGCAATAGCCGCAGCCTGCTTCTTCTCGCCGCCGCTTCCATGGGAACTGAATCCCTGCTCTGTAAGCATAATTCTGGTCTTGGAACCATACTTTGACTTTACATATTTTGTGAGATACTCAATATTTTTCATAGTGATAAACGGCGAGTTTACACTGTTGGTCACCTGCTGGGGCGAATTTTTCCAGAATTCCGTCTGCAGCAGCGGCTGAGAGTACGCGTGGTAGGCGATAGTGAAGTCCGTATTTCCATATTCTTTCAGCCTGACAGCAAATTGATCCAGGAATGACCTGGAACTATGGAACTGGCCAGCCGTGGACACATTCCAGGTATGTGTGAGACAGATGCTCACCCTGGCATTTTTACATTTACTCTTGACCGCCATGTAGACAAGCTCATAGGTATCCGCATACAGATTGGCATTGGTCTTCAGCGATGTAGAGCCTGTATAATGCCACTGGGAATAGGCATTTACTTCATTCCCGATAATATAATTGTTGATATAGCCCCGTCCGTGGCCGCCGTCGAACTGTTCCGCGATACAGCTGAACAGGGCCTCGTATTTTTCCCTGGCAGCCTTGGTGCTGATATTCCACGCATAATAGTGTGCCGAAGTTTTCCTGCGGGCTGCCGGATGAATCAGCTCTGTCTGGCCCGCCTCCCAGGGAAGCAGAAACTCTGCTGATAAATTCATCTTATTGCTCTGAAGCTGGGAAAAGAGACTCCCCCACCGGTCAAAAGCACTCTGATTAAAATAATAATTCTTTCCTTTATAATTATATTTTAACTGCTGGCCGCCTTTTTGTGTGAATTCCGTAATATTTATGTTAAACAGACAGTAATTTACCCCCAGACTGACAGCGTCCGGCAGACTTTCCCCAAACTGCAGCCCTTTTTTCGATTTTCCTTTCGTAAACGCCCTGCTGCTGGAAGCCATTTTCTCCGGATTGGAAATATATTTCTCCCCGCTGACTGCTGTATACTTTTTACCGGATTTCACCGCCACAAGGAACTTGCACATGAGCCGGCTCCCTGCTTTATTGTAATTCAGCGGCACAGTAAAGGTGATATTTTTTGTTTTCTTTACTTTGGCCGCGGGCTTGGACAGTTTATTATTCTTGGGAGACAGGGCAAACAGATAATAGTAAGAATCCTTACTTTTTACTTTACGGGAAACCTTTGCCTTCACCTGCACCCGGGATTTATCCCCCAGAATCTTACAGCTTTTTATTTTAGCCGGGTAAGATTTCTTTGCCATGACCCTGACGCTCTCATTGACTGCATCCCTATTTCCGGCCGCCGGCTGGCTCTTCTTTGCCGCCGGCTCTGCGCCGCCCTGGGATTCCCTGTCCTCTTTGGCGCTGTTCTCTGACAGGCCATTCCCGGAAACAGCTGTTTCATCCGCATCCGGCCCTTTTGTCTCCGAGCCGTAATCCAGCACAACGGCAATCTCTATTTTCCAGAATTCCCCGGTCTCCACCCCTTCTTCCGATTCCGCGGCGCTGTATGTATAGGAAAAGGTTTCCTGCCGGGAATCTTCTGAAAGCTGGAGCAGCCCGTCCCCTATCCATGTTCCCTGGGAAACTTCCAGAATCCGGCTGCAGTCCATATCCTGCACCCCGGTAAAATCCACCTGGCCCGCCTCATTCACAGACAGCACAATCCGGTTGTTCTCGCAGGTAAACGCATAGAGATGCTCCAGACCCTTTAAATCCAAAGCGCCTATATAGTTGTCCGAACAATCTAAAATCCGCAGATTAGAAAAACTGGAAATCCCCTGCAGGGAGGTGATGCCCAGACCAGATACCAAAAGCTCTGTCACCTGCTCTGCTTCCTGCCTGCTTAAAAAGCCATCCTGGTCGGTATCTGCCTCCCTGGCAATATATTCCCTGAATGCCACATCTGGAAACAATTCCTCCAGAGGTGCACTCTGCTGTATATCTTCCTCTGAAAGAACACTCTCCTGCGCAGCGTTCTCCTCCACGGCAATTTCTTCCACCGCATACACAGGAACCGCTGAGGCCATAAAAACACATACAGCCATCCACCATGCGGCTGCTTTTCTAAAACGCACTCTTTTTGCACTCATTACCTGATTCTTCCCTTCCATATAATCTCCCACTCAGGCGCCCCGCTGACAGGGCCGCCAAAGAGCAGCTATAAAGTTTAGTTTCCCATCCGCTGCCGGAATGCTTCATAGGCCAGCACCCCTGCCGCCACGGAAGCATTCAGCGAATCCACGTGCCCTTTCATGGGAATGGACGCTGTGTAATCACACGCTTCTCTCACCAAACGGGAGACACCTTCCCCCTCGCCGCCCACCACCAGTCCCAGGGAACCTTTCATATCCACCTGGTACATGGGCTGGCCGCCCATATCCGCGCATACAAACCAGATCCCCTGCTTTTTCAGCTGTTCTACGGTTCTTGCCAGATTGGTGACCCGGGCTACAGGGATATAGTTCAGCGCCCCCGCCGATGCCCGGGCTGCCGACGCCGTCAGACCCACAGCCCGGTTCTTGGGGATAATCACCCCATGGGCCCCCACCTGGTCCGCTGTCCGCACAACAGCCCCCAGATTATACGGGTCTTCCACACCGTCCAGCAGGAACACGAAAGGCGGTTCCCCCTGTTTTTCCGCTTTTGCCAGAATCTCCTCCACGGAGGCGTATTCATAGGCCGCCATACGGGCAATGACCCCCTGATGTTTCTTAGTCTCCGAGAGCTGGTCCAGCCGTTCTCTGGACACAAACTGTACCAGGGCATCCCCCTTCTTCGCCGCTTTCACAATGGACGATACCGGTCCGTCCTTACACCCGTCTAACACATAGAGTTTATCCACCGGACGCCCGGCCCGCAGCGCCTCCGCCACGGCATGGCGCCCCTCAATCTGCTGGCTGTTACTATCCATTTGATCTCTCTCCTATTATCTTTTTAAAGGGACATCCGGGGCTTTGGCTGTCCGCTCCAGCCCTGTCCCAATCAGCTCCAGCATCCGTTCCCACTGCCGGGTCAGATACAGCCAGCCCATGAGGGCTTCAAAACCCGTGGCCCGCCGGTAATCCGCCGCAGTGGCATTTTTCGCCATAGTAGCACTGTGGGCATTCTGGCCCCGCTTATAGATTTTACTCTCCTCCTGGCTGAGCTCAGGCATCAGAGCTTTAATCATATCCGACTGGGCGCCGGCCCGTACCAGTGTGCTGGCCCGCCTGTGCAGTTTATTCACCGGGCAGTTTCCCATCTTCACCAGAATGGTGCGGACCACCAGTTCATAGACCCCATCACCAATGTATGCCAGCGTCAGGGGAGAGTATGTTCGCATATCCACATCTTCCAGATGAAACTGCCGGGCAATCATTTCCAGCCAATCTAAGCCTTCTTCCATTTTACCCCCTCACGGGTATCCTCCAGAAGAATGCCCTTTTCCAATAATGTCTGGCGGATCTCATCTGCCTTCTGATAATCTTTCGCCTTTCTTGCAGATTGTCTTAGAGCAATCAGCTCCTCGATTTCCTCGTCCAGCAGTTCTTCCTCCTGCTCCAGAACCAGTCCCATAATATCAGACAGCTGTCCCAGGACACCATACAGTTTTTCCGCAAATGCGCAGGTGCTGTCTTCTGTCACATGGGTATTTGCAAATTTCACCAGTTCGAAGATCACCGAAATGGCATCCGCTGTGTTAAAGTCATCATCCATGGCCTCCTGGAATTTATCCACAAATTCCCCGGCCTGTCCTGCCAGTGTCTCCTCTTCTTGTGTCATGGGCCCCTTTACGCCCTGTTCCTTCCTCTGGCGCAGATGTTCAGCCGCTGTGCGGATTCTCTCCAGCCCGTTCTTTGCCGCAGCCATCAGGTCTCTGCTGAAGTTCAGGGGACTGCGGTAATGGGCGCTGAGCATGAAGAACCGCAGCACCTGCAGGTCGTACTCTTCCCCCACTTCCCGCACGGTAAAGAAATTCCCCAGAGACTTGGACATTTTCCTGTTATCAATGTTCAAAAAAGCATTGTGCATCCAGTACCGGGCAAAGGTCTTGCCATTGCAGCATTCACTCTGGGCAATCTCATTTTCATGATGTGGAAAGACCAGATCCTCCCCGCCTGCGTGAATGTCTATCTCCTCACCCAGATATTTCTTCGCCATCACGGAACACTCAATGTGCCATCCCGGACGGCCGTCACACCAGGGAGACGGCCAGGAAGGTTCTCCCTCTTTCTTCGGCTTCCACAGCACAAAGTCCAGAGGGTCCTCTTTTTGATTCTCCCCGGACACCTGAAGAGCCCGAAAGCCCGACTGAAGGTCATCCAGGTTCTTGTGGGACAGCTTCCCGTATTCCGGGAAATTCCGCACACGGAAGTAAACAGTGCCGTCTGCCGCCGGATAGGCATATCCTTTCTCAATCAGATCCGTGATCATCTCGATCATACCGTCAATTTCCTGGGTGGCCAGGGGATGGATGCTGGCCGGTCTCACGTTCATAGCGGCCATGTCCTTTTTGCACTCTTTCATATAGCGCTGGGAAATCTCCTCTGCGCTGACTCCTTCCTCCAGGGCTTTGGCAATGATCTTATCATCCACATCGGTAAAATTAGATACATAATTCACTTCATATCCCCGGTACTCCAGATATCTGCGCACCGTGTCAAATACAATCATGGGCCTGGCATTTCCGATATGAATCAGATTATACACAGTAGGCCCGCAGACATACATCCTCACCTTATTTTCTTCAATGGGCTGAAATGTTTCTTTCCGTCCGGACAAGGTATTATATACCTTCATGATCGGTTTTTCCTCCTTTAAACTTTCTCTTTAGCCAGCGCAGCTCCTTTTCCATGTCCATCAGCCGGCTGTGCAGAACATTATTTTCTTTTTGCAGCATCTGAATATCTTCTTTAATGGGATCTGGCATATGTACCTGATCCATCTCTTTGCGGGGCGCACAGCACTCTTTCCTTTTGACCACCCTGCCGGGCACGCCCACCACAGTGCAGTTGGGGGGCACCTCCTGAAGAACTACCGCCCCGGCCCCTATTTTGGAATTCTCACCCACAGTGAAAGAACCCAGAATCTTCGCCCCCGCGCTCACCATCACATTATCCTTCAGCGTGGGGTGCCGCTTTCCGGTTTCTTTTCCCGTACCTCCCAGGGTCACACCTTGGTACAGGGTCACATTATCCCCGATAACCGCCGTCTCTCCAATGATCACACCGCTTCCGTGGTCAATGAACAGCCCTTTGCCGATTGTGGCGCCAGGGTGAATCTCGATCCCGGTCTTCCTGGCCGCCCGCTGGGAAATCAGCCGTGCCAGGAAGTAATGCTTCTTCAGATACAATTTATGTGCGCGGCGGTACTGGAGCATAACCCGGAAGCTGGGATACAAAAGCACCTCCCAGGGGGTCTTAATCGCCGGGTCTCTCTCCTTTATCACCGCGGATTCTTCCTTAAAAAGTTTCCAAAAACCCATGCAGTTACTCCTTAATCGGCAATAGATTTTACCTTTCCTACATTAGTTTATGGGCGGCGGCGGGTTTTGTCAATCATTTCTTTATGAAGTGCGGATACTTTCCCTGTATCAGCCTTCACCTGCGGATTTTCTATATATGAGGTGCTTCTGGAAGCACCTTTCTTTTGCAGCCAGTTGTCTTCAACCATCTTTACAAGAATCTCTCTTGCACGGCGCTGTTTGATATCCAGCAGTTTCGCCGCCTGCGCTGTTGTAATAGACTCATTTTCCAGCACATATTTGTAGATCAGTTGATCCTGTTTCTTTATGGGCAGTTTATGGGCAGTATTTTGGCAGCTTTCTGACGGTTTGCCGGCAGTATTTTGGCAGCTTTCCGGCAGTTTATCGGCAGTATCATTGCCGGAAACATCTATTCGACTGCCGTTATTCGTTTTATCGGCACCATCTGATTTTATCTGTCCACGATATATATTGATGCGCAGTTCCACCTCGCCGCCAATAAATTCCGGTTCCCTCAATCCGGCCTCTTTTACCTTTCCTAAAATACGCGGGATACCGCTTCCCCAATGTTCAATCAGGTTCATATACTCAAACGCATATGCAAGGGCTTCATTCCTTATCTGGGAATATCCCTCTTTCATACGCTTCAGCGTCTGTCCCATGGGAAGTTTTCCAGGAGAAGTAATTTCCAGACGGTCATCATAAACCGCAACCTGAATATTGCCATGATCCAGATAGCTGCGATGCACAGCAGCGTTGATGATCAACTCACGAATGTTCAGCCACAATAACCGTTTTATTCTCAATCGTATTCAATGTAATATCAGGGATAACCGCCGGTTTACAGCTGTCAGAGACAGCGTTTGCAATGGCATCCATGGTCTTGAAAACATCCCCTTTCATACCAATCACTTCCCTGGTTTTATCTGAAATCCCAAAAATGATTTTACCACCGCCTCCATTAGCGAAGGCAACCACTGATTTCATATATTTGATGCTTTTGTCCGGCAGCTTCTCTTTAAACTCAACATTCTTAGATTCCCCCCGCAGAATTTCTTCGATTGTCATAGGTACACCCCTCTTTCATTGGCAGTGACGGGCTGAAATCCCACAGTCGGAATCAGCTGCCCATTGCCTAATTCATTTAATGAGACCTTTTGACGGGCTAATCGTTATATCTATTATACATCAGACTATATAATATTTACACAAAAAGGTGATTACCAGGGTTCAATATTTACTATGTACACATGCTTCCGGAAAAACTGCGGGGATCAGCAGGGATCGACTGGGAACGACTGGGAACGGCTTTCATTAGTCTATGGGGAGGGGACGCAAAATGAGGATTAAAGCAAAGGATCCCGCGCTGATAGCCCTGACCGGCGAATTCCTCAAAGTTTACCTTCCATCGGTAAGAAGCGGGGATGGCGGTACAATAGATTCCTACTGGCATAGCATCCAGGGCTATGCAGGATGGACTTTACGACTTTTGGCAGAGTACTGCATGGAAAACCAGTATCTTGTGTCTGTTTCCCATACTGCAATTGGGGACATGCTCAACACGAACGAATTAAAGCCGCATTTGAGCAGGTATTGGTGCATTCCTAAATTAAATGATGCTGCTTTTGTCGCCAATATGGAAGATGTCCTTACCATATATGAAATGCCATATACCCCTGAAATACCTGTGATATGCATGGACGAAAAGCCAGTCCAATTACTAGGCGGGATCCGGGAACGGATACAGGCAAGACCACTCCATACCGATCCAGGTACCCGGCTTCCTCAGCTGGGGTACTGCGAAAAGATTGATTCAGAATATGTCTGGTGCGGGACTGCAGGCATCTTCATGTTTACAGAACCGTTAGGTGGCTGGCGGCATGTTCTGGCCAAAGCGCATCGAAAACGGGGAGATTTTGCGCAAATGATGTTAAGTGTTGCCGAAAAATACTATCCGGATGTAAAAAAGATTATTTTAGTTGCAGATAATCTCAACACACAGCAAGGTATCCTTTTACGAGGCGTTTAAACCAACAACAGCCTGTTGGTTGTCACAAAAATATGAGTTCCACTATACACCCAAACATGGGAGTTGGCAGAATATGGAAGAAACAGAACTAAGCTCTCTATCAATCCAATGTCTGGGAAATCAACGGATTGAAGATGTGGAACATTTAAACGAGATACTAAATCCGTGGGAAACCTCCCGTAACCAAAAACAAAAGGGAATCATATGGCATTTTAAAACACCAGATGCAAGGACAAAACTGTACCGGCTGTATCCAAAGCCAATATTTGATAATTGATTATTCTTTTCATGTGGGGCTTAGGCCCCACATGAAATAGTTTTGGTACAGTTTTAGACTTTACAAGGCACTAGAAACTCTGTCAATTCGTTGCCAGCTGATAACATGACAGTGAGAGGACTTTCAGGGTAGTGCCTTGATTCGTGCTTTCATAAACCGCATCATCAATACCCGAAAATATACCAAGTATGGCCAATGATAATCATCATATTTTTCAATAATATAGTATTGACAATACACTATTTGTATGATACTATACATTCAAAATAATTATATAATTATACAAACAATGGGATCTCATCCAGCTTTAATTCAACTATAAAATTTTGGTGCTAATTTGCTTCAAAATCATTTTCTTTAATCATTGTAACTATATGAACAACTCAGATGGTTTTAGATGCAACATCAAAAATACCAATAGCCCTTTTTGTACAAATCACATATAGAATATTAAAAGACAAAGAATTCTATATTTAATAGGGAATCGGAAAGGCAGAATAGTGAAAAATTATTTTACCCAAAGTTACAATTATACTCAATTAACAAAAAACGAACTAACGGAAATTCTATTTAATACGTTTGGAGATTACTACCATTCAATTTGCTTCCTTGCAACTGGAAGTTTTGGAAAATATCAATTAACACCGGATTCTGATATTGATTTAATATGTATTTTAGATAATACATTAGAACCAAAAAGCTTGGAAAAAATGCGATGTACAATAAAAAGCAAATTGATTGAAACTAATTATAAACATGTTTTTGAATTTTATCCAATAGCAACGTTAAATACTTGGAAGTGGCTAGCACAATATTCTACATTATATTGTTCAGATCTATTTTTTGCAATACCTCTATATGGAAACATTAAATTTTTTCGCGATTTAATGCATTGGATATATAAACACAACCTAGAAGCTACGAATTGCCAATCTCATTTTATTTACAATCTTTTGTACAGAAATCAGCAACTGAATAATTCTGGAAGTGAAAATTCTCTAAAATATCAAAAAGGAGGGTTACGAGATTTTCAATTTATAAAATGGATAGCACACAGAATATACAAAGCACAAACACATCTGCCAAAAGATTATTTAGCGCCTTTATATCAAACACATTTGCTGGATAATAATGAGTATAATTTATTAACACTATATTCAAATGTAATTCTAGGTTATAAATGGGAGCTTGAGCAGAAAAATGCCATTCAATATGAATATAAAAATGTATATGATAATATCAGGAATGATGTTTCCATAATCATTGAAAAGATGAAAACAAAAATATACAAACGTCTTTTTAAAAATAATATACGTTATATAGAAACTCAAAACAAGGAAAAGGCGTATATATTTCCTGAAATAACTTATTCAAATGTTGAGTGCGTCCTCTTGCCCGAAATTTGGGACAACAATGATATAATAAAATTAGAACAATCTTTAATCGACTACAGTAATTTTTGGTCAATTCGTGCTGCACTTGCACTAAATTCTAATTGTCCTTATGATATTTTAAAGAAACTTATGAATTTCAATTATGTAGATATGGATGATATAAGAAACTTTATTTTACAAAACCCAAATTACAGTTTAGTGGAGGAAAAGTAATATGGAAATCACTCAAAAAACATATTTAGGGAAAAAATACGAATATATATATGAGGACGGTGTTATTAAAAGTGACTATTATAAAGATCAATTGATTAAATATCTTCCGAATGTAATGTCTGAATTATTAAAAGTCAAAGACAAAATTAAAGTTTTAGACATGGCAACAGGGCATGGATATACATTAGTAATTTTAAGCGATTTCTATAATAAACATATAGACAAAATCGTAGCTTATGATATTAACCCTAAAGCAGTTAAGTTGGCTAGGACTAATGTCCAGCGTAATAATTGTCCGCTTCATAAAATAGACTTCCGAATCGGCAGTTTATATGAGCCTCTAATGGAAGATGAAAAATTCGATTTAATCGTATCCGCTCTGCCTCCAGTACCCATTAATTCAGATGAATTAGAAAAAATGCCGGAGGACATCAAAGTCCATCATTGGATAACAAGCACTGCAGGGACAACTGGCAGAGACTTACTGGATGGAATGATAAAAAATGCATTTAAATATCTAAACCCTAACGGCGTTGTTATAACAGCACAGGCCGATTTTCAAAACGCAGTCCAACACACGCTTGATATAATGAGAAAAAATTCATTGAATGGTGAAAGAATAGGAATTCCAAAAAGTATAAAAATTAAAGATACAAAATTGACTTGGAACAGAAAGGAACATATCAGCAATCTTGGATATAATTTCACAGAGGATAAGAACGGCGATGAACAATTTTTTGTCGAAGTGTATAGAGGTATTTATCTATGATCAATACAATTTTGTTTGACTTTGACGGGGTGCTGGTAGATTCTGAGCCTTTACACTACTCAGCAGAAAAAAGACTAGTCAAAGAATTTGATGGGAATCTTGAAAAGTTTGATGATGCAAACAAAAAAACATTAGGGCTTTCCATAGAAGATGTCATTGCTTTTTATAAAAATTTCTTTAACTTACACGCTTCTATCCCTGAATTAATGAAACGTCACGATGATATATTAAAAGAATTAATAGGTAGCTCTCTAAAATTAGTAGATGGTATCCCCTGCCTTTTAGAATTACTAAATAGTCATGCCTACGATTATGCCATCGCATCTTCCGGCTCCACTCAATACGTTACAGAAATACTGAAAATCCTAAAAATTTATCAGCTATTTAAGGACAAAATATTTTGTGTTGATATGGTTAGTAGAGGAAAACCTGATCCCGCAATATTCCTATATGCCGTCAGCAAGCTTAATGTTCCTAAAAAGAATTGTTTAATAATTGAAGATTCTCTAAATGGAATAATTGCCGCTAACAGCGCCAATATAAAAAGTTTATATTTATGCGACGATGATTCTATTGATATTAAAAATTACAATACCCTAAAAATTAGCAGCATATCGGAAATAGATTTAAAATTATTACATTCTTTATGAGGTATTTCTAATTTTCAGCTCCCTTCGGATTGTTTCTATTATTAATGCGGCTATCATTAATTGTATGGAATCACCTAGGGAATATACAGATTTGGATTCGCAGGTATAGTATAAATCATATTGTCCTCTTAAATTTAGTATACCTTTGCGAATCCAAAACAAGTTAAAAACGGAAGGAAGATATATTCATATGAAAGACATTAATCCCATGAAGCATATATACTATCCAATATCAAATATCAAAGTTATAAAAGGAGATGGTATATATCTCTTCGATTCAAATGGAAAAAGGTATATTGATTGTGCATCTGCAACCTTTAATCTTAGTCTAGGCTATAGCAATCACGACGTAATTGAAGAAGTAAAAAAGCAAATGGATAGCTTAATCCATGTTACTACCACCTTCCAAACAGAACCAATCAATAAATTAATCCAAAAATTAGTTTCTATAGTGCCCGCTAATTTATCAAGAATACATCTTAAAGTTTCAGGTGGGTCAACCGCAAATGAAGGAGCTATAAAAATGGCGCAATTATATACAAAAAAACGTGACATAATTAGTTTATTTAGAAGTCATTTAGGTCAAACTTATATGACTATGAGCATTTCAGGAAACTCTTTCAGACGAGAAGATTTTCCCCAAATGTTTACCGGAAGCCTAATAGTCCCTGATCCATATTGTTATAGATGTTTCTATAATCAAACTCCTGAAACGTGTAATATGTTGTGTGTTGAAAGAATTAATGACTATATTGAGTATGCAAGCAGCGGCCAAATCGCCTGCTTGATAGTCGAACCTATTTCTGGAAATGGAGGAAATATTGTACCCCCACGCCGCTATTTCAAAGAATTAAAAAAATTGTGCGACGAGCATAACATAGTGCTAATATTTGATGAAATACAAACTGGTTTTGGAAGAACTGGCGAATTATTTGCAGCAGACTATTTTAATGTATATCCCAATATTATGACAGTAGGTAAAGGTTTAGGAGGCACCGGATTTCAAATTGCTGCAATATTAGCTGAAGAAAAGTTTGAAGGAATGCATTTAAATCATCATTCGTTTACTTATGGTTCAAATACCCTATCTGCATCAGCCGCATACAAGACACTTGAAATAATTGCGGGTAAAAGATTCTTAGATAACGTAAAATATACAGGTACATATATATTAAGAAGATTAGATAAACTAAAAGAAAGGCACTCTTTCATTGGCGATGTGAGAGGCGTCGGCCTAATGATTGGAATAGAAATCATCAAAGAGGATAAACGTCCTGACCCTGTTTTGACAAATAAAATTATTAGTCGAGCTTTAGATTATGGACTCATTGTTCGAACTTCTCAATACGGCCGTGGTAATGTCTTGAAAGTTCGTCCCCCCTTAATTATTTCTATATCAGAAGCTGAAGAGTTATGTGATAAACTTGCAAAAATTTTTAATGAAATAAAATAAATTTTAATCAAGACGAGGCAAAAATGAATAAATCAAATAAATGGACAATCACAGTTGGCTGCTTTATGAGTTATTTCTTATTTGGCTTTATTGACAACATGAAAGGACCGATTCTGCCAATGCTTTTATCCGATATGAATTATAGTTATTCTTTTGGTGGAACTATTGTATTTAGTGAGTATACCGGATTTTTTATTTCAACATTCCTGGCAGGGTTGATTGCAGATTTACTTGGAAAAAAATCCACTCTTATTATAGCAGGAATTTGTTTGATTTTAGGAGTTACTGGTTATGCTGCATCTTCAAATCTGATCTTATTTATTGGTTTCATCTTCTTTATCGGATTGGGTGCAGGTTCACTTGAACTGAGTGGAAGCAATATAGTATCCGGGATTCATAAAGAGAAGAAAGGGCGGTACTTAAATCTTTTAAACGCTTTTTATGGCATTGGTTCCATCATCGTACCAATACTGATAAGTATTCTTTTCAACTTAAAGACTTCCTGGCGCACTATATATAGATATAGCTTATTTGTTATAATTCCAATTACATTATACTTCATTATTATGAAACTTCCAGGCGACACCCCTAAAACCCGCCGGACAGATAAATTTAATTACAAAGAAATACTTCGTTTAAGTTTAAAAACAGATATTCTATTCATGTATTTTATCATTTTTTCATATGTCGCAACAGAAATAGGCATGGCGACTTGGCTGGTAGAGTTTCTGCAAAAAGCTAAAAATGTTTCTTCCACAGCCAGTTCCCTGTATCTTTCCATCTATTTTGCTGGAATGACTGCTGGCAGACTATTAGGGAGTCTATTTGTAGATAAAATCGGATATCTAAAAAGTTTACTAATTTTTTCAAGTATGGCTTTATTCTGTACTGTAATTGGAATATTTGGCCCCTCAGAAACGGCGATTATGCTGGTATTGACTGGGTTTTGCTTTTCGATCATTTTTCCAACATCAACAGCAATTGTTTCAGAAATCCCCTCAAAACACTCTGGTACAATGCTGGGAATATTTTTTGCATTTGGCGGATTAGGAGGAATGTTCGGCCCGTGGCTTATAGGTGTCGTAAATGACCTATATGGTTTGCAAATGGGAATGTCGCTAAATTCGATATTTTGCATATTTATAATTGCCTTAGTAATAGTACTCATGAAAAAAATCTGCTAAATAACTTTCTTTAAAATATCTCTATATTCATGAGAGATTAAATATGCCAGAATATAATAACATAACATGCTTTGCCAAAATCCCAATATAGTATTTACAATACTCTTATATTGTGTTATACTTTACATAATATTTAATCATACAATCTATGAAAGGAAGTGAGTTTTTGCAGACACTCTTTCCCAAAGAAGAGGAAATCATGTACGCCATCTGGGAGATCGGGCATCCATGCGGGCTGTCAGAAATTCTAAACACCTACCCAAACCTAAAAAGAAACACCGTCACCAAAGTTCTGACAATCCTGATGAACAAAGGGTATCTGAAAGCAGACTCCATAGCCAAAACCAAAACCCGAACAGGCAAAGCATACGCGCCCTGCATCACAAAACAGGATTATGACAGACAAAAAAAGGCCGTAAATGATATTGTGGAAAGTCCAAACGCGGAGACCGGGATTATGAAATACCTCTCGGCCCTTGTGGACTCCAGAAACGCCGGCCAGGAATTGATTGAGCAGATGGAAAATATGATAGAGCAGTACAAGCGGGATAACGGAATGTGACATAGCAGCATAACGCAATTTTCTCCCGTGGGCCATCGTGCAGTCCTACTATAACATGGAAGGAAGTGGTTATAATGATTTTTTCATGGTCATCTTTTTTCGCATCTGCTATTGCGATCAGCTCCCTGGCGGTTATGTTTCTCTTTCTTCTGCGCAGGAACCGGATTATATCTCAATACGGGATTATCTGCCTATACATTTTCTCCATTTTAATTATCCTGCGGGGCTGTCTGCCATTTGAATTCAATAATGTATATGGCATTCGTTTTACGAAAACATACAACTCCATCAGTATACTGCCGGCACTGCGGGATTTTGTAATGGCTGATCTATTCTATATAGATGGGAAATCCGTCACACTGAGGAAAATTTTGACAGAGGTATGGATTGTTGGAATGATTGCAAATATGGGAAAACTGCTTTACAATTTTCTATCCTGTAAGAAGGAATTGGCATGTATGCCAAAGGCAGACCCGCCTGAAATACTATCTGCTTTTGACAAGGCCTTTTCCCATGTCTTTCCTGGAAAAGCCCCTCATTGCACAGTTGTAAATTCGGATATGTTCGGAACTGCTGTTATCTGGGGCGTGAGAAATCCCGTGATTGTCCTTCCCAATGTAGAATACAGCGGAAGAGAATTGTATTGTGTGTTTCTCCATGAATTATTCCATTTAAAACACAGGGATAACCTCATAAAAATGCTCTGCTGTCTGTTGGCAGCGGTACACTGGTGGAATCCTTTCATCTCCCGCCTGCTCATATCCACTGTAAATCAGGTACAGGAATTGCTGGCAGATTATCAGGTAGGCAGGTCATTGAACGCAGAAGAAACAATAGATTATTTGGAGTGCATTAAAAAATCTGCTGCCCATACAATTTCCACTGGCATTGGTCGAATGTCACTTCATGCGTTGGGAAATGGAAATAGAAGGCGCAATATTCTGCAACGCTTTAAATTGATTATGGAGCGGAATGTTACTGGATATACCGTGAAAGGAATTGTATTGGCCGGCCTGTTCTTTTTGATGTCGTTTACCTTTGTATTTGAGCCATGTTACAATAATTCTTATGATGAAAATGGGAACGAAGTATTCAATTATTTTGAATTCAGAAATGATAATTATTACATTAAAAATGGGACAGAATACGATTTATATCTAAATGACAGGTATGTATATACCTTCGAAACAATTGTTGATGAGTTTAAAGATTTACCCATATATGAGGAAGAAGAGAAATGAAAAAATTATATTTTCGCCACAACAGTGTTTGCCTCGCCTGTACATAAATACATAGACACCGCATCTGAAACGTCGGACATACATAGAGAAGGCAGAATTGGCTGCCAATACAGGGTCATTAACAGAGTTCTTTACAAAAGACTATATGATTATGTTGCTGAGAACGCCTTAAGCGATTGGGTACGTGTGTGATATTCAGTCCCTCTTGGGTTTTAATCCCATGATTAGGGTATCAAAAGCCCCCTTTAGCTTTATTAATAAAAACCGAACCTTGCTGCGAAAATAAAACTCTTAGTAAGGTTCCTAATTTAAGATAGAGCCTCTTATTTTATCCTTTTGACACTTCTATCATCACATAACTTTAATATAAAAAAATATACAACACTTATTCTTTCATATTTAATTTTAAACTCGTTTCTAAAAATCTCAGCCATATTTCCAAAATAGAGTATTGATGATACATTATTTTAGTGGTATACTATATTTAATATTTATAAATTGCAAAATCAATCAGACAATTTATTTCCTTATTATCGGATTAAACTTCCTTACTGTATACTCATTTTTATTATGAGTTTTTTTGATAGAAAATAGCAAAAGTATCTACAATATGCATTGAAAGGAATCTCATTATGAATATAGGAAAAATTACAAATTCCAGTTTTTTACAGGTCAAAGTATGCTCCATCATCAATCAACACTAGTTAAACTTGTTAATCGTCTACAATTGCACACCATAGAAAAAAATTTTGATAAATTAATACTCAGTCCAGATATTACAACTTTAAAAAGTAAAAAAGAAGAATCTGGTATATATGAAAAATCCGCCGTTTATTCCGATTCTGGATTTGACTGGGATTATCTTCGCACTCTTAAAGACTATGTTTATGGAACTAAAGAAATAGCTTTTGATGCTTTGGATTGGCGGAAATATTATACTAACAATAATTTTATTGAAAAATTTAAAATTGACCAGCGAGTAATGATACAGCCGCCATCTGAAAAATCAAATTACAGCGAATACGACGCATTAATGAATCAATATATGAAACAATACCGCGCCGATATAAAAATAGAGATGACTGGCGATTCTCTTACATTATCTGGAGATAAAACGCTTTGTTTAGTCCTCCCAAGCATGATCGCGATGATGAATTAGAAAATTTCCGCGCAGAATTGGTTCAAAATGGACTCGGACAGGAGATCGACTGGCGCGGCGTAGAAAATGACTTTGTCGCTATGGATATCAGCAAAGAGAATACTGCATGGCTGGATAAAAAAGCAGATTATCTGACTTCCCGTTATGCAGTATTAAAGAAACGGATACAGGAACAGTATTCTGGTTCCGGCCTAAAAGAACAAATGGATATTCTAAACCAGCTTTATGAGAATACCAAAAAAAGATAGCCGATTCTTATGCTGATGAAATCGGAGGATTCTACGAAAATCTCGGACAAAAAGGTGTGGCAGAAGATTTCCGGGTCAGTATGCTGTCTATTAGGGGAATATTCTTAGCGAACCTTTTTAGATTTAAAAGACTGGCAGTGCGAAATAAAGAAAT
>CAJURF010000065.1 GCA_910588825.1 uncultured Lachnospiraceae bacterium | reverse complement strand
CAAAACCCGCCGCGGCTCCAGTATCTCCCTTTGGGCCTTGCGGACCTGTGGCTCCCGTGGCGCCTCGGGGACCTGTGGCACCGGTATCGCCTTTCGGGCCTGCTGGGCCTTGTGAGCCTGTTGCTCCGGTATCGCCTTTTAATCCCTGAGGACCTTGTGCTCCTGCTGCCCCAGTATCTCCTTTGGGACCCTGTGGGCCTGTAGCGCCTGTATCACCCTTAGGCCCTTTCAATGCCGCAAGCTGGTCTGCGGTAAAGTCTGCGTATGTGAAGGGACTGCCCTTATCCCCTTTCAGGCCGCGCTCACCAGTATCGCCTTTCGGCCCTTTTAGCGCGGCAAGCTGTTCCGCTGTAAAATCCGCGTATGTAAAGGGCTCCCCGCGCTCCCCCTGCGGGCCGGTATTTCCCGTTTCCCCTTTCGGGCCTGTCAGCGCCGCAAGCTGGGCCTGCGTAAAATCCGCATACCTAAAAGGCTCCCCTTTATCGCCTTTAAACTCCCCTGCATCCCGCCTGGATATCAGGTCTTCAGCCACCGTATTGGCATGGCCTGCGGCTGTATCTGCATCTTTTACAGCCTGTTCTGCGGCGGGCTTTAGATTCTCCGTCCATAACGTATTCCTGGCGGAATCCGCCGTTTTCCGCTCCTGTTCTGCCTGCTCCCGTGCCGCTTCGCTGGACTTCCGCGCAGCCTCGTTAGATACCCTCACAGTTTCGTTAGATTTCCGGATATTTTCATTGGATATCCGGGTCTGTTCGGCATTGTCCCGGGCCGTTTCTGCTGTTTTCCGGGATGCTTCCGCCGATGCCCGGGATATTTCCGCCGACGCTCTGGCTCTTTCCGCCTGGATGCGGAGCTGTTCGCTGGCGTTAATCTGCTCCAGGATGTCCAGCACATACCCCGCATCAACCTGGGTATTATCTGTCAGGGTGACGATCAGGTGGCTCTGGGCATTGACTTTCAGGGTTTTGATGCCTGTCCCCTGGTCCCCTTTTTCCCCCTTAAAATCTCCACGGTCCGCCATAATTTCTAAATCCTCTAACGACACCATTCTTCGTACATCCCCGGCCTGAAAACAGACGTAAAACGCCTTGCCGGACGGGACGCTGGGGTCTCCGGACAAAACCGCGCACGGTTCACCCTCAGACAGTTTCTGCCTGTCCGTAATAAAATCCCCGTATGGGCCGCGCCGGAGTTTGATTATTACTGTTTCTATTGCCATGGCTTATCCCTCCAGTTTGTTCTGCCGGATGTATTCCCGGATTGCGTTGATGTGTCCTGAGAGCTCCGGATTTACCACGTAAAAATTCTTTTTGTTGTTCGTGCTGATTGGCTCTCCTGTTTCCTCGTTGATTTCGTTATAGGTGTATGACACCCTGTCTCCGCCATCAACGTTCAGCACCATAAAACTGCTAAGCTGTTTCATATAACAGTTCCTCCTGTTCCCGCATTAGCTGCCGGATTTCCGTTTCATATTCAGATTCATAATCTATGTTCTGCTCCGTCTCATTGCCCCATGTTTCCAGACGTTCAAATTCAAAGCCCTTCTGCTTTGCCTTGATTTCCCACGCAAAGCCCAGGTTTTCCGTGCCCTTCACTAAAAAGTAAACCGGATTCTTTTCTTCTACCCAGATGTCCCCCGCCCCTTCTTTCTGCAGAAATACTTGATATTCAATCTCTGCCTTCACCGTCTCTGCGAAAATGTCATCCAGATAGATATAGCATTTCCCCTCCTCATCTGTTACCGCTTCGCCGATATCCCCAAACATGGGGGACGGCATTTCATAGCAGTATAAAAGGCGCTCCCCATAATTGTCTGTATCAGCAATTTTGGATTTATGCCCTTTCCCTGCAACAGTGAGACTTCGGTTAACCGTCAAATCCGTATTTACATAGGCTTTGTGCATATAAACCGGTGCGTTCCGCATTCTGACCGCGTAGTAGTCCCCAGAAGTACCGTATTTGTTTTTATGGGCCTCATAAGATAAAATCTCCAGAACCTCATAAACCAATTTGACCTGCCCTCTGCTGCTGGAATTAACATAAAATACTACACGCCCATAATCGCTGCTTATATTTATTCCGGACGCCTGGTTTGAAAAAGGCTCTGCCTGTATATATCCATGTTCTTCACCGTTTTTATTGAATGCTATCTTGTTACTGGTTAATTTTATATCACTCGACGCTCCACTCAGCGCAACCATACCTCCGTAGATATAATTGGCTGATAGTTCTCCTGCCTGGATCAGGGAAGCATTTATATAAAGGTCCCCGTTATCATCCATTTCGATGAAATTTCCCTTGTATTTGTTTTTCAACTTTTCCCACACAGCGGCTTTCGTAGTATTCTTCCATACAGTTTCTGCCGCCGACGCTGCCTGATCGGAACCAATATATTTACCGGCAAGCCCCCAGTCAGAGGCCGTGTAGCTCCCGGACGCACGGGCAGTGTTGCAGACTTTAATGTCTCCACTGGCCCCCTGTGTCCACAAATCCCCTTTATCGTATGGCGGTTTCGGCTGGGTTACGAATATCCGGCGTTTATTATCAGCCGTGTCCTGTGCTTTCGCCGCATCGGAAAGCGCCTTGGTGATGTCGGAATCCGTGATTATCTGCCATTTCCAGGCGTTCCCTTCTTTTAAGAAACGGTACGAATAGCCCTTTGACTTCCAGTAAAATAAATCCCCTTCATGCTTTACTTTGTCTGCCTCTGTTTTCCAGCTGGATGCCGGGGCATTTGAAAGCGCTGGCTGGTAATCGTAATACCATGTTTCTATCTGGCCGTCTATCTGGCTCTGGAGGCTGGCTATCTTTGGGTCGTATACTGTGCTGACAAAATCATTAATGGCTTTTGTCGTCTGCGCCTGCGCGTTCTTCTGTGCGGCGTCTGCTTTCTCCTGCGCTATGCCTTCTATGGTCTTGCCAGATGCCAGGGAAAATGTCTCTGGCCTGATCCTTACTTCTTTGGTATGGAAATTGACGTAAAGCGTTTCTTTTCCCGTGTCGCCTACGCTGAGTATTCCAGTTTTGATATAGCCTGCATCAAGGCCTATTGCGTATATCTTGTTCAGTATGGCATCCCCTGTCAGTATCAGCCCGTATGGGTAGGTCTTCCCCCCGTCATTCGATATGCCGATGGCTTCCGCTGTGAATTTAATAACGTTCTTAGAGTCTTCTATTGTGGGCTTATCATGGAAATACCGGACTGCGTTTGGGCCGCCGGGCGGTATCTCCGTCAGATACATTCCTGGGCTGTCTGACAGCAGGCCAGCGAGAGTGTCCAGCGCAAGCTGCCTGTCGGTACGCTCTTTTTCAAAATTCTTCCGGTTCTCCACATAAGCCTTCGTCTCTGCCGAATACCGGGTTGCGCTGTTCCTGGCAGGGGTTTTTGCATTACAGGACGTGTTCTGGGAATCCCCCGCGGTAAAGTGGGTATTGGACACTACGATCCGGTATGTACGGCCTTTCCGGTCTGTGAGAAACCCCACGTCACCGCCCTCTATGGTGGGGTCACTCAGATGGGTAACGCTCGCCGGGCGGAACCGCAGGCCGATTAACTGCTCCCCCAGCCAGTCCGCTATTTCCTGCCCGGCACCGCCCTGTATCAGGTCATTGTTTTCAACGCTGATCACATAACCGTCAGTACCGCTCTGGTACGTAACAATGGCGTCTTTATCATCCTCTTTCGTCTTCTCCAGCACCCGGACACCTGTAATCACTACGTCATCTGTGGCGATATCTACGGAAAAGCTGGAATAAATGTGGTGGATATTGTCCCGGTCTCCGAATGTACCGCCGTCGTACACAGTACCGCCGGTCCAGGGGTTAAATGTTCCGCCATCTATGGTATCTCCGCCGGTCCAGGGCTTAAATGAACCCCCATCCAGCGCGGCTGCCTCCAGGGCCTGTACGTTGTACCATTTGAGCTCCAATCTTCCGTACACGTCGCACCGGCAGAAACAGCAGGCGATCTGCGCCGCCCAGCTGATGACTTCCCGGAATGTGGCCGCCTCGTCTGCCGGCCGGCTCTGGATGACGAAATTGTGGTGCGGGAATGTCTGCGTCTGAAGGTATACTTCACAGACACCGCAGGCGTCCCGGACAATTTCCCCCAGTGTGGCCGGATAAACCAGCCTGCTCAGGCTGTAGGGTTTGTCAAATTTTTGCATATTGTCCAGGCATGACAGCGTAATCAGTTCTTCGTCGTAGTCGGCTTCATCTACCGTAAACGTCCCCTTGCGGACTGGCTCTATTGTGCCGTCTGGCAGCTCAAGTTTTACATACGGCACCACTTCTGCGCTGGTAAAATCGTACGTCGAAAACTTATCGTACATGTTATTGATTACCAGGGTGCACCGGTTGGTTATGGCAGCCCCGATATCAAAGGAATTGTCTGAGGACACCGCGTCTTCCACGGAAATACCGCTTTCCCAGATGTCCGCGTCATTCAGTTCCTTTTCCGTGCCATCTGCAAATGCGATGCCAGCGGACAGCAGATAGTCCTGTCTGCCGTTATACAGTTCCTGTTTAAATACTTTTGATACAGGAATCATGACCTGCCCCCCTTTACTGTTCTACAATGTCAAAACCCAGCGTGGAATACCGTTCCCGTCCCTTCCTCCACCAGCCCACGTCTGCCTCCATGTCCCCGGTATAAAATACCTTGGCCACGTCATACCCGGCTTTCGGGTCCCAGTACTGGACCGTGACATATTCCGGGTCAAAAGCCGACAGCACCTCATGGATTTCCTGCTTGCTCAGGTTAATCCAGCCCAGCCCCAGGGTTCTTTTCTCCCCCACCCGGTTTTTGTGCATCTTCGTGTCGTTGGTACGCCCCGCGTTTTTTGCGCTGATATCACTTTTTTTCCACTTAAATTTAGACGGGCACTTGATTCGTTTCCCGTCCACCAGAATCATTTCATCCAAATGCCCGCCCTCCTTAAACTTTGGCTGTAACTTCAAACCGGCCTTCCCGCTTCAGCTGTCCTTTCCGGACGATTTTATACAGTGTCTCACTGTCAGCTTTCAAGGTAAACTCCAGCACTACATTTTCCCCCTGGCCTTTTTCCAGGATTCCGCTGGCCATGAAGGCGTCCATCACCGCTTCAAACACGCCGGCCTTGATGCCTTCTACAATCTGGCCGTTATTGGCTACTGCGTTTCTGCTTCCCATGCGTCCTACCATTTCAGGGCCGCTTTCTCTGGCGACAAACATTTCCCCAGCCTGTGGGAATCCGCCCTTCGCGTACCACTGGACGGAAAAACGCGGGATGGATATCGTGCCTCCGTCCCCTGCGTACTGGCTGTCCCAGGATGAAATATACATGCTGGGTGTAGGGATGTGGACACTTTTCATACCATCGGCCAGGGATTCCATAATGGTGCGCCCTGTGTTGTAAAGGCTCCCCACTGCCGACGAAATTTTACCCGGGATTCCGCCAAGCCAGCTTTCCACACTGGGCCAGCCTGACCGGGATTCCAGGCCATTTTTCAGGCCGGTGGCAATCTCCACGCCCTTGGGCTTCACCGTCCCAGCAATATCTCCCAGCTTGGTACGTATGGTAGTTTTCAGGTTTTCAATGTCTTTCAGCCAGGGTTTTACTTTATCGTCATAACCTTTTGCCATGCCGCTGATAATATCCTGGCCTTTGTCCTTTGTCTTTGCCTTTATATCTCCGATTTGGGTATGCACCTCACCGGCGATATTACCGACTTTACTGAGGAATGTGCTGCTTTTTACGGATTCCCAGCCATTTTTCAGGCCGTCGATGGCGTCAGAGCCTTTGCTCTTAATCCAGCTTGTGGCATCACCGGCTTTCTCTTTCACAAAAGAGCCGATGGCAGAAACCGCCTGGCCGATTTTGCTTTCTTTTACGGATTCCCAGCCGTCCTTCAGGCCCTCAATGGCATCTTTTCCTTTTCCCACCAGCCAGTCCTTCGCGTTGCCCAGCTTTTCTATAATCCAGCCGGGTATTCCGGCCACCCATGTGAGCACCGAGCCAATGGTGTCTTTCAGACCGCCCAGCAGGCCGTCGATGATAAATCCGCCCTGCTCCGCCATGACCGTGGATGGGCTGTGGATGCCGAACGCACTCTTGAACCCATCAATGAATGGTTTAAAGATATGCTCATAAATCCATACTCCGATAGACACTACCCCGTCAGCAATGCCTTTTAGAATGCCCAGCACGACATTTCCGCCGCATTCCTCTATCTTAGTGCCAAAATAATCTTTCGCGGATAACACGCCGTCGCTGAGAAGTCCTCCCAGAAATGCTGCAAGTCCGCCAAACGCCGCGCCAATAGCTTCTGACAGTTTATCAAAAATACTGTTCCAGTCTATGCTTACCAGAAATTCCTTGACTTTTTCACCAAACAGCCCCCAGTCTGTATTTTCAACCGCCTGTATAAACCAGTCCAGCAGGCCCTTTATGCTTTCCGAGACTATGGTTCCGGCCTCTGTAAAGTCGATTGTCCGCAGGGCCCCGTTGATGCCGTCTGCCGTTTTCAGGCCCAGACCGCCCCAGTCAAACGTTGTGACAAATGAGCATCCAAGGTCAAGCAGGGTATTGATACTCT
The DNA here is from genome assembly GCA_910588825.1 of uncultured Lachnospiraceae bacterium. GTDB lineage: Bacteria > Bacillota > Clostridia > Lachnospirales > Lachnospiraceae > MGBC164599. Next base: position 15,079 of record CAJURF010000065.1, on the reverse strand, counting down.
GCCCCAGCGTAGTGCCTGCCGCCCCGAAATCAGTTTTCCCGATCACGCCGTTCAGCAGGTCTGCTATGCCAGTGCCAATCTTTACAGCCGTCCCCCGGATCAGCTCCCAGTCCAGGGTACTCATGGCCGTATTCAGGCCGGTTCCTACCGCTTCTCCGGTTCCCCGCCAGTTAAATTTAGCGGCGAAGTCATACACCGCAGTAAAGGCCGTATTCAGGCCCATGGATATGGTGTTTCCAATGTTGAAAAACACCTCCGGGGTAAGCAGGTTATTTAGCAGGTCTGCAAGCCCGGTGCCGATATGGGACGCCGCGGACAGCGCGGTCTTCCAGTCAATGTTCTCCAGGGCTCCGTTGATTCCGTCCGCAATAAAGGTCCCGATACTGCCCCAGTGAAGACTGCCGGTAAACGAGTCCAGGAAAACCAGGCCGGTATTGATGCCCTGCGCCAGAGTGTTCCCGATGGTGTACCCCAGTCCCGGCACCTCCACAAATCCGTTAATCAGTGTCCCCAGTGATTTTCCAATCTTAGACGCCTGTGCTTTGATGCCCTCCCAGGGGATGCCTTCCAGGGCTGTCTTCAGCTTGTTCCCGATGATGGAGCCGATTTCCGTAAAGTCCGCGTTTTCCCAGGCTTCTTTGATCTTGTCTGCGAACCCGCTTATTTTTCCGTCAACAGGAGCCTCGGTGAACATATCCGACGGGGATAGACCGCCTTTGCCAGACTTGCTATCAGAGCCAGAATCATCGTCCAGCTTGTTAATCTGGTCAAACCCCATGATGGAGGCCTGGTATTTCTCATTGGCCTTTTCTGCCGCTTCTGCGTTATCCGCACTGCTGGAAAGACTGGCCGCGTAATCCTGCTGTACTTTCCTGGCTTTTGTGTAACTGCTTTTTCCGGTAAGCGCCGCCGTCAGCTGTCCTACTGCGTCCACCACAGAAATGATTTTCTGGATAAAAGCGTTTAAAATTGGGGCCACGGTATCTAATATGGGGGCAAATGCCGCCGCAAGTGCGTTTTTCAGCTGAGTCAAAGAGGACATCAGCATGGACAGGCTGGCGTTTGTGCTGCCTGAGTACCGGGCCAGGTTCTGCAGTCCTTCTTTGGCACCGTTTAGTGCCCCGCGGATTAAAAAGCTGGCGAACATAAATTTTGCCGACGTCCCCACTGTACGGAGGAGTCCGCCAAGGCCTTTCATCTGGCCGCCGAATCCGCCGCCGGCCTGCTTTGCCTTGTTAAGCCCTGGTATCAGGGACTTGATTTTTCCACCAAGGGAGGCGACGGCTTTTGTCGCTTTTCCCAGCGCACCGGACGAGAACTTATGCAGGAAAGAAGCAAAAGCACCTCCGGCCTTTTTGACCACAGGCGCTATTTTTTCCAGCACGGCCCTCATGCCGCCAAATGCTTTTGAGGCAATGTAGGAAGATTCTTTGGCCACTCTGCCAATCACTGGTATCCGCCCGACCACCTGGGACACTGCGCTGCCGATTTCCTTCGCTTTGCTGGGGACAGCCGATAAAGCGGCCCCCGCACTTTTTGTCCAGCTCTGGTTTGCCAGCCCGCCAGTAAACTCGGTGTCGCGCCCGGTAAATTTCATGACGTTCTTTTTACCTTTATAGACATCCAGTTGTCTTTCAGCGGCGGCAATCTGTGCAGCGGTGTTTTTCCATTCCTGGCTTTCCCTGCTGACACCGCCCTCCGCCAGGTCCCTCTGCTTCTGGTTCAGACGTTCCAGGGAGCTTTCTGCCCGCTCAACGTCCGCGCATATCTGCTTGTAATCATCCGTATAAACCTTTATCCCCGCTGCAATCTGCGCCTCTTTTACGTAATCTTTGATGCCGTCTGCCATTGCGCCGCCCAGGGCTCCGCTTTTTATGTCCGCAATCGTCTTTTTAATCATGGCTTTTGTATTGTTGAGCGTTGCTGTGGTTTCATCTGGGCCGGATTGTTTAGGGCTGGATTGCTCAGGAGCCGCGTTCGCAGGCGTTTTTTTCTTCCCTGCTGGTTCCCTGGCTTTTTTCACCGCATTCTCGTATTCGCGGATGACGTCCACAGCTTCTGGAAACCGCTCCTTTACTTCTTCCAGCTCGTTCTGCAGATTGTCAAGAATTCCGCCCCTGTAGCCTTCAGAAATGAGTTCCCTCATTTCTTTCAGGCTGTTTTTAAATTCATCCAGGGTCTGGGCTGTCTCGCCCGCCCTCGTAACCGTAAAATCCAGCTTAGGCGGAGATTTTACCTTACTTAACTGTTCTGCAGTTTTTTCCGCCTCTTTTTTCACCTTATTCAGCTGTTCTGCAGTTTTTCCAGCGCCGATATCTTTCGCGGGAAGTTTTATTTTTTCAATGCTTTGGCTGATAGAGACTATGACATCTTTTATCTTTTCTACGTCCCGGGTAATGGAAGCCATCATTTCTTTTACGGACCTTTTTGCTTCCCCTGCACCCTGTTTCAGCTTGCGCGGGTCCGCTTCTATCGTTACCTGCAGACGCTCCAGTTCTTTTGCCATTTACACCGCCTCATTTCAATCAAATCAGCCGGGACTATAGGCCCCGGCGCTGTTTGTTTAAGGCCGCGGCATACTGGCGCCGCCGCTCCTTAAATTCCTCTAATTCTTTTTCAGCTGCTGCTTTTTCATAAAGTTCTTTTTCTTCTTCAAACAGCTCCGGGTAATAATCCCATGGCTGTGGAACCGGGTCTTTTTCTTCCCTTAGTATGTACTGTGGAATAAGCGACGCCAGCAGAAACTGCATCCGGATAGACTTTTTCAATTCTGTCTTCTGCCTCTGCGCATAGGCATTTATCAAATCCTGCACTTCCATAATGGACAGGTCCCAGAATTGTTCTATTGTAATCCCCGCCTCCAGCGCGGCGGGGTACATGGCGTCAATAATATCAGACATCCAGCCGCTGTCTACAGCAGAAGGTCCATGTCCTCCACATCCTTCATGACCGAATCCGCTTGATCTTGCGTAAAAAAACCAGACACCGCCAGCGTGGGCATAATTACTTTAGACAGCAGTTCCATCTGGTTCCCGCCTTCCGTGCACCAGCTGTCATAACACTCCCCGGCCTTTTTGTAATTGAAGCCGTGGTGCCACGGGGATGCCGCGGCCTGGATAATCGTCAGCATGACGGACAAAGGCGGCATTCCGTCGGCCGTGACCAGATTCATTACATTGGTTCTGTATTTCTTCTCCAGCGCGCCGATCATGCGTGTGGTCAGCTTCAGCTTGTAGCCGGTTCCGCCTACTGTCCAGATATGGAAGGGCCTCCTTTTCGGCTTCTTCTCAGCGGGTGTCTCCCCCAGCCCTTCTGCGTTGTCCAGTTCTTCTGTGATTTCCAGCTCACTGTCTAATCCTGCCTCAAACATTTCCATCTTTTTTCCTCCTCTTATGCCGGGTCTGTAATGACCAGATCGCTCTGTACAAATACGGTAAGTTCAAAGTCGATTACCCCGTTGACGCCGCCCCCGGTGCGCTTTACACTGATTTCTGCGTCAAATTCCGTGGCAGTGCCGTCTTTCATGGTCTCCTTAAAGGACAGCACCTTTCCTGCCTCCTGCGCCTTACGCATGAGCCGGTACGGGGAATCCGCCTGGGTGTTGTCGTACTTAAACTTGTACACCATATCAGGCAGGTCCCCAATTCCTGCTTCATACATCTTGTGGGGGTCTGTCAAGCAGGTATTGTCTACCTTTTCCGGCTCCACCCCGATATCCGGAATCTCTTTCAGCCCGAGAAGGTCTTTAAAATCCTCTGTGGCTCCTTTTTCCTTGTACCCCAGTGTTGCTCCATTGGCTAACATATTCTTTCACCTTCTTTCTTTACGGCCAATAAACGTCGTCGCTGTCCATGCATATGATGCCTTCATACCGCATGACCTTGTGCTTCAGCTGTCCCGGCTCCGGTGCGTCCATACAGGCCGTACGCGCCAGCCCCAGCGCTGATACCGCCTGATCCACAACCAAGGCCGTCTCAGACGTGGACTTATTGTGCCAGATGTCAATCCGATAACGCACCTTCGCCTTTTCCTCTATGCTGGTATTTGTGCTTTCGCAGACCGCGTTATTTTCCTCTGTCAGCTGGATGGCTGGAAGGTCCGCCCAGTCTGCTGGGTATGTATCCGACACATTGTGAATCACCGCGCATAGCGCATCATAGATTTTGTCTTTGATATTTTTCATAGCTTTTTCCTTTCAAAGCTGAGTTTCACTGCTTCGCCCAGGCGCTTTACAATCTCATCTTCACTGTCCTTTAACGCCGGGTACATGTACGGCTGTGCCGCCTGGCCGTTTGTCAGATAACCGATGGGCTCCCCGTCTTTATCCTCAACCACTCCCAGGCCATATTCCTCCGCCTCGTACCGGGTCATCGCGTCCCCAGGGATCATCCAGCCGGACTGGCCATAAGCCACAGGGATATCAGGCGCAATGCCGTTATGGTTCGCCTGCCCAACAGGCCCGGTGCCAAACTCCACATACACAGCATATTCTTTATCCGTGTAGCAGGCCGCAGCGATTTGGTCATCCTTTTCCTCAGTCATTATGTGGATGCTGTTTTTCAGCTCCCCGTGATGCGTCGGGCATAAGTTTTTAGCTGACATCTGCACCAGCGTGATGCAGTCATTTACCGCCATCATCAGGTCATCCGCAAACGCGCTGTCTTCCAAGGCATTTAATTTTTTTATCAGTTCGTCCCCGTTCTTCACCCCATTCGGATTCCTCCATTTCCTGTGCCTGAGGCCGCAGCCAGTGCTTCTGCCTCCAGCCTCAGCGGAATGTACGGCCTGATGGATATCACCCGGTAATCCGGCGGTGCATCCCCCGGCACGTGCAGGCAGAGCCCGTCACCTTCCATGACGTCCAGCCCGGTTTCCGGAAACACATAATGCAGCCGCCCCTTTTCATCCGGCACCGTCTCATAGTTCCCCTGGATTTTCACGTTACGGATATATTTCAGGCGGTTTCCATACTGCTCTGCCTGTATCTTCCCGCCTGCCGGCCAGACTTCCCCGGTAAAAGCAGCGGAGGGCTGGTACTCCAGACTGGTACCGCCCTCCCTGTCTTTCACCGGAACCGCTTTCCGGCAGAAATATTCTTTAACCCTGCTTCTTTTCATGCGCATGTCCGCCCACCCTTGCTAACCGGTACCGGTTCATTGTGTCATAAATCTGTTTTGGCGCATCATTGAAAGAATAGCTCTCCCCTGCCTCACTGCGCCCGGTTTCCCCTTCTGTCCCCATCCGGTTTAAGGCGATGACGGCCAGGTCACGGACCGGCTTTTTTAAGCCCGGCACCAGACGGGTCCTATTGGTGTACGCCAGCACAAAGGCTTCTGCCTCATCCAGCAGGAGGGAAAGCAGCTCCTCATTCTTTTCCCCTGTCAGCAGTTTCAGTTTGTCGATTTCCGCCTGTTCATACATTTAGACTGCCTCCTTCAACAGCTTCAGAAGGTCCTGTTTCGCCAGGCTGTAATAACCGCCGATCCCTCTTTCTTTTGCCAGGGCCCTCAGCTGGTCCACAGTCATCTCCTCCAGCGGCTTATCAGGCCTTCCCCCTGCTGGTTCTTCCTGCCCGGCGGGGCTGTCGATTTTCGCGTACCCGTCCAGTAAAAGTTTCTGCGCCAGCTGTTCTGATTCCACAATTCTTTCTACATTTCCCCTTTTCAGCCTCATGCATTTTCACCTCCTGTATTATGCCGACGGTTCCGCGTCTTTGATGCTGATGTAAATGGAATCCAGCTTGTTGTCCAGCACCCAGATGTCGTGGAAGCGCCTGTAATCCATCTGCCAGGCATTCAGTTTCTGGTTCACCGTGGGGTCAAAAATCCGCATAATGTCCTGTTTGGTCAGGGCGATGGGCGTTGTCCTCAGCAGGATCATAAAGTTGATGTTCAAAGCTGTAGCACCTTTTACATAGCCCCCCTGTTTCTGCCCCTCTGTGGTACCGTCATAGACGGTAATGGCGGTGTACATCCTGTTTGCTGGAGTGGAGATGATGGGCACCCCGTCGATGGAGGGTACCTGGGTATTGATGCCTCCCTGGGAGAAAGTGGCCGCTGTAATCTTCCCGGCAATCTCCAGCTCGTATTCCATAATCATATCCGGTGTTGCGTGGATCACCAGCGGACCGTTGTAGCCAATCTCCCGGATGGCTTTAATGCCCTCTTTAAACTTCCGCAGGGCAGAGGTGCCGGTTGCCCCCGGCATATAGCCGTAGGAAACCATCCCCGCTTTCTTGGCGGCAATGGTCTCTGTGGCCACCTTGGAAATCCGGTAGGCGTCAATTTCCGGGATCACATGCACCCGCTGGAATTCGCCCATCACCGCTCCGGCTGTTGCCACAAAGTTGGTCTCGTCAATGTCAACAGGGTCCAGCTGGAATTTCCGGCCCCGGTCCTGTGTCATTGTGCGGGTCTCGTATTCCATGGTGATGCTTCCCTGTTTGTAGCCGTCGTCCCGGTCATATTCCCCCATGCCCTGTACGGACAGCTTGGGAATCTTTACTTCTTTTCCTCCCCGGTAAATCACCTGCCCGGCGTTGGCATCCATCCAGCCGGTTACGGCGTCCTGGACAGCAATCTTATCCAACGTGTTCATAAACTGTGTCGCTGTTGCTAATGTATTGATAGGCATTTATCTTCCCTCCTCTCTTATCTCAGGCCCATGGCGGCTTCCACCTGCTGCTGCAGTGTCTTGTCATCGTCCCCTGGTTTTCTCGGCGGTTTATCTCCTTTCAGCCGCTCATTCACCGCAGCTTCTACCATCTCCTGGAAGGCTTTTTCTACCGCTTCGATGGATTTACTGCAGGTATCTTTATCCGCATAGTTGAGCACTTCAGCCAGCCCCACAGGCAGTTTTTTCTCCGCCAGGGTGTTCTTTGCGTCCGCCATAAGCTCTTTTCTCGTGACAGCGGCCTCCCGGTCTTCCAACTCTTTTTCCCGCTTCTGCTGGAGGTACTGGGCTTTTTCGCCGTCGGTCATCTTGGCCAGCTTCTCCGCCTCAGATACCCGGTCATCCGCCAGAATCTGCCACTTTTCCTGGACGGCTGTCACAGCAGTATTGACGGCCTCCTGGATTCTCCGGTCAAACTCTTTCTGGTTTTCTCCCTCTCTCAGGAAACTGTCAAAGGTCTGGGGTTCCCCTTTCTGTCCGCCTTCCCCCTGGGAGCCTTCCCCGCCGGTGCCTCCATCCCCTCCGGTACCGCCGTCACCGCCTTGTTCGCCCCCTGATCCTCCCGGCTCTCCGCCGCCGTCTCCACCTTCTCCTCCATCTGCAAACAGCTGCAGGTTCATGGGGAACAGGAATAAATCTCTGTATTTCATAGGCTTCTCCTTTCTAGTTTACCCTCGTTTCGGAGCATAAAATAAGAGCCCCCGAAAAGGCCCTTGTGGTTAGTTCTATGCTGTTTTTTCATTCTCTGCCGGCTCCGCATATCCTCCCTTGATGAGTTCATCCGCGCGCTTTTTCGGATACTCATAAACTTGTCCGGCTTCCCTCATCTCTTTGGTAATTCTGTCCACGAAACGTTCTTTTACCTTGATTTTCATTTTTCCCCTCACAATTCACTGTATCTGCATTCCCTGCATATTTTCCTTGCGGCCTCCATATCTTCTATTTCCGCAAGCTCTCGTGTTGAATATGTTTTGAACTGTCCAGTCAGACAGCACAGGGAATCATAGCATAAATCCACGCTTACAACCCGCCCATAAGCGGGGCAGTAGTGATCCGCTGTATAGTCAATGTTATCGTATGCCAAGTTGGTCCACCGCCTCTTTTTCTGTAATTTCTTCATAGCATTCGAATTCAGGAGCATCCGCATCTGGATAAAAATACCTGAGCCAGAGCCCGGTTCTTACCCACTCACTGTCCTTGAACTGATAAAATTTTCTCCCAATCTGTTTTAAGATAGTCCCTCTATTTTCGCGGTCAGTCAGCCTAAAATATCTTTTTTTATCGTCTGGCATTTTTTATCACCTCTATTCCTTTTGGAATTTCCATAGCATCGGAAATTTCAAACATCTTATCTTCCAGCGCTGCTCCCTCTGCACTCTGTCCATCAGTCAGGCTCCTGTGTTTTTCATACAATTTGTGCATCTCACCGTTCTTGACATTAAAACTTTCCGGGGTGTGGTACTGCAGTTCAAATTTCTGGCCGTTTGGGGCTTTTACGACTGTATTTACCCCGTTATAGGGATTGTTTTTATCCAGCCAGTAGTTTTTCACTTCAACTGTATTATATCCTGACTTTTCATGCGTTTCAATAGAAGTGCTGATTTTAGCGGCAAGTTTATCCGGAGGCGCTGTATAGGTATATCTCAGAATATCTTTTACTTCATAGGTATTCCCATTCGGATCATATCTGCCCGCGATTTTTCTCAGGAAAGAGTCTTTTGCTTTTATGCGGTATTCCAGCCCCTCCGTTTTCATCCCGGCATCAAAAGCCGCTGCTTTTACATGGGCGGTTATTTCCGGCTCTTTCGCCACGGCTTTATTGTAATAAGACATCCCTTTTACCTGCGCTTTTAGGATACCGTATTCTTCTGTCTTTCTATGTTTTGCATTCTGGAAGGCGTCCAGCGTTTTGGGGACATTCTCCCGTCCCAGAGCCTTTTTATATTTCTCATACTGGGCTTTATCAGCAGAAAAAGCCTTCACTTTCTTTTCCTTAAACTCTGCATCCGGATTGCTCTTTACATACTTGTCGTACCATTCCTGGTAAGCCATAGTCATGGGCACCAGCATCCCCTTGCCAGTGATGGGATCACGTGCCCGGCGTTTCAGATTTGCCTCCAGTTCCTCCGATACCACGCCAACGGTTGTACAGCGGCACCAGGGATGCATAGGCGGGCAGTTTACGCCGTCCTGGCGGTCCTTAACGGGAAAGACCTTCCTGTCCAGGGGCCTGCAGCACTTCTCACAGGTTTTCAAGTCCAGCGTGGCCAGATAGCGGTATTTCTCAACCTTCATCTCCTCGTAAGCTTTAAAATTCAGCTCTTTGCCCATCTGGGCGCTTTCTGTCCACACCAGACGGCGGGCATTGGCGGCTCCCTTGGCAAATTCCTTCTCAATGATTTCCGCCGCTTCCCGGTTTGTCCGCCCGGTCAGCAGGTTCACCAGCAGCTCTTCCTTCACCCGGTCCGCCAGCACCTGGGTGTTTCCCCAGATTCTCTCTGAGTAATTTTTTCCGGACCATTTTGAATGCAGAGCCCGGTCAATGGTTTTGGTGTCAGCCGCGCTGAAGCTGAAGGCCGCGTTTACCCTCTGCTGGACGTCGAATACTGTGTGATAGTAAGACTTCTGCGCCAGTTCTATGTAGTGGGACGTACTGATTTGCTTTTCCTGAAGGTAGATTTCTGTCATTATCTGGTCTATCTGCCCCATAAGATGTTCCAGCCGCTCCATTCTGGCGGCATAAGCAGGGGCCTCCAGCATGGCCACAAGCTCCTTTTTATCCCCGTCCCCCTCTTTCAGACTCCGGCGCAGTTCTGCCAGGGACGTTTTATCCTGCATGGTATTCAGCAGGTTTAAGGCCTCTGTTTCACTCAGCCTGTGTATGGTGCGGTATCGCTCAAATATTTTGTCCAGGCTTTTGTTTATATACTGGGAGGATTTCAGGTACAGAACGGAAATCTGGTCTGCTGTCTTGTCCGCATCCTCCATGTATTCGTACATGTTCTGTTCCTGCCTGCGTTCCCAATAGGATTCTTTATTCATCCTTATCTTCTTTTTCTTCCTTCTTTGGCTTTATGTCATCATCTTCCTCCTCATCAGGAGGGGTATTCTGATGGAGGCCGAACATTTTCTGCTGCTGTTCTGCCGCTTCCTGAGCTTCCCTCTCTACTGTCTCTAGTTCTTCGTCCGGGTCCTCCACAAAAGGAATCTGAGACAGGAGGGTTTTCTTTCCCACCCTGCCCCACAGGTTAGCCACAATCTGGCTGATCTCCAGCAGGTTCTTGGGCATGGCCCGGGTAAATGTGGGAGTAATCCCCGATACATCCACCTGGACGGCTTTATTGCTGAGGAAATTGGCAAAGATGCGGAGGCGTTTTCTCAGACCTTTTTTGTAATACCTGGTCTTTATCTTTGTGATATTCTCCATCCCCAGCAGCTTAAACTCCATGGCCACTCCGGAAACGTTCCCGCCGAATGATTCATCGGTCATGCAGGGGATGTGGCTGAACTTGTGGATATCCTGTTCTATGGCTTTTTTCAGGATTTCCACGCCGGTTTCGTCGAATGTCCGGGTTAAGTATTCAGCCTTTGAGGAATCGGGCATTTCAAGCACTTTATCCTGTTTCAGCTTTTCCATAGCCGCTTTGATTCCTTTGTGCTCTTTTTCATCGGTTTTCTCATCCTCGTCCTCGTCGGCAAGCAGTGTCCCGTAAATGGCAAGGATGGCATCTATAAACTGCTCCTTATCGGTGACCCGGTCTGACATCAGTACATTGTAAGCATCAATCAGCGGAATCTGGAGCTCGTAGTCTCCGATGGCCAGCTTGTTATTCAGGTATTCCACCAGTGGGATTTCCCCTTTGAAGTGGGGAACCGGCCCCTCAATGACGCCCTGGGGCCCGTCAATGTCCTGGATGTCCACGGTATACTTGTAATTCTGCGTCAGAACCGTTGCCTCGTACACAGGGGACACTTTATCCGTGGAATCCAGTTTCGCGTGATAATAGACCCCGAAAAGCTCGTTTTCCTCAATGCTGCTGCCGTAAACCAGAAAACAGTTTTTGGGGCTGAGGTTTTTAATCTCCAGCTCTGTATCGCCTTCTTTGGTGTAAATATACTCATAGGCCCTGCCATAAATGGATAAATCCAGGCCGTTGTCCCCGTCTGCCTCATCAGCGCCGGAGGTTTCCAGCGCATCTGTCAGGGCGGTGATGTCATCCTTGCTTTTATAGGTTACCGGGTTGCCGATAAAGTAGGAGCTGGCCGTGTCCGCAATGTCCTTTGCGTGGTTGCATACCAGCTTGTTTTCCCGGCTCTCCTCCAGTATCTTGTGCTTCCCCGCATAGTACTTTTCCAGCTTTTCCAGACGCTGTACACATTTCCTGTGTTTCAGGATCAGATGCCGGACGGCCTGCTTGTCCATATTTAATTCGTTGAAATTGTCCTCCGGCATGGTAAACATATGCATGTTAAGCACCTCTTTTCGTCATTCTGGCTGTGTTGCGCCCAAGTATGGTGTAGACAAAGTATCTCACAGCATCCATGGCGTGGTCATGCTCTTTCAGCGGCTTGTCCTCTCCCCTTTCCGCCGCTTTGGCATCCCAGATGTAGGACACAAACTCTTTGATGGTATTTTTGCAGGTGGAGGCGAATACAAGCTGGTCCAGGTTTAATTTTGTGCCCGTGACCCGGATGCCGTCTGCCACATCATTTTTTGCCTTGATAACCCGGATTCCCCGTTTTCTCAGCTCTGCGATAAAGGACGCCGCTGAAGGGTCCACAATAACTGCTTTTATTTTTACCCCGTCCAGCCACCCTGCCAGGTCATCCGCATAATCCGCGTCGGTTTTCTGCTTGTGTTTGTCCCGGCCTGAGTAGTAGTATTCCCGGATGCAGTACCATTTTTTGTCTGCCCCCTTGTTCCACAGCAGGAATACGGTAGCATTCTGCGTCCCGTAGTCACAGCTTACAAATCTGCCTTTATCCAGCAGAAGGTCGTTAAACTCACTAATCTTCTTTACGTGACGTGCTTCGCTGAACATATCGTAGATGATACCCTCAGCCATACACCACAGGCCCTCAATATACCGCTGGTAGAAGACGCCGGTGTACATGCCCCGGTATCTGGCTTTAATCTTTTCCGACAGGCTCAGGTTGTCATCCATAGTGAAATGCAGGTAAAGCATATCCTTTAATGCCTCACCCTTCTTTCTTTTTCTGGCTGATTCCGCTTTTCCCAGATAGCCGGTGGATTTTTCCATCCAGTTGACCTTGAACCAGTGATAGGGCCCGTCAGGATTACAATTAAACCAGAACTTGGAGCCGTCCACAGAGCACCGGCCTGTTGCCTGGTTCACAAAAGACTCGGGCATCAGGGCCACTTCATCAAAAAAGACCCCGGCCAGGGTGATCCCCTGGATAAGGTCCTGTGAGCTCTCGTCTTTGCCGCCGAATATGTAAAAGTTGTTTTCTATGCCCCCGCGGGACACCACCACAAGGTTGTCTGCCCGGTGGTCCACAACAGAATACCCCCTGGACTTCAGCATCAGCTTCAGCCCTGTCAGTACATTTCTCCTAAAAGAACCTATTGTCTTGCCGCACATGGCGAAGTTCTGGTTCTGGAAGCTGGACATGGCCCACATCACAAATGACAGGGACATGCTCACTGTCTTGCCTGACCGGATAGCCCCGTCTGCGATGATGCCGTCCATATCCTTCACGGGAGACTGGGGACACCACCAGTTTAGTATTTTCCGCTGCTTTTTGGAAAAGGGCTGGAACTTAAATATCTGTATCTTTTTCTTCATCTGCCCAATCCTGCGCCGCTGTGCCCGCCAGAGCCTCCAGGAATCCGTCGTCAGCCGCCGCTGTGCCGTCATCCAGCTGTGCCTTGGCCCTCATAACATCAATCCGTGTCTTCTGCTCCTCAGATGCCAGCTCCCAGTTTTTGTGCAGCATCTCATCGTACTGCTTCAGCAGGGAACGGAATTCACTCTGGGCGCGGGCCTGGGATTTCATAAATTCGTTCTGCTTGTCCCATGCCTGCTGTACTTCCCACTTTTCACCTATGACGTTTCCGGTTTTTTCCTCCACCTTTTCCACCGTCTTGTCCTGCTGGTTTTTCACGTAGGCGATCTGCTGGGCCCGGATGATGGCCGTGTAAGCGATCTGTACCTGGTGCCACAGCAGATCCAGCGGGTCCGCGTGTTCGATGGCAGAAAAAATCTCCCTGGTTTCTTCAGGGAGATACTTGCTGAAAAATCCATACTTCTCAGCATTTTTATTTCCGGGCGGACCGGTGGCGTTGTGATTCCCCGGCTGTGCGCCTCTTTTCCTTTTTACCGAACGTTCGCTTTTCTTATCCGAGCGTTCGCCATCCCACTTGTGGGTACACTTCCAGCGGCGGACTGTGCCTTCCGGCAGTCCCAGCTGTCTGGCTATGTCGATTAACTTTGCACCTTCGCGGTACATGGCCTCGGCCTGGGTGATCCGCTCATCCGGTTTCCTCGGCACCGCCGCCACCTCCTCTCTGTCGTTTTGGGTGTACTGCATAAAACAAGGCAGAAAAGCCGCTTCTGCACTGCTTTTCTGCCTTGTCTTTTAAATTCATGCTACCATAATATCACATGTTAGAGGGAACTTCTAGGAACTCTTTGATAATTTTAAACGCATCAAAGCACGTCCATGGAGCTTTTTTACCCACCTGTCTGAATAATTCATCTTCTCTGCAACCTCCCACCAGGCCAGTCCCTTTATGTATCGGTAGAACAGCACATCTTGTTCCTGGGATGTCTCCAGACTGTTTATTGCGTCCAGAATCTCCTTGAACCGGCAGACCTTGGTCTTCCATTCTTCATCCAGCCCCCTCTCCAGGCTGTCCAGCTGGGCGGCATATGCCGACAGGTCATTCTTCCATCCCCTGCGGCCAGTCCCGCCAGTTCCCGCAGACACCCCCATTCTCATAGCCTGTATTTCCTCTATCTCGGCGCTTATCCTCTCCAGCCGCCGCACAGAATCCCGGTAACTCCAGAGAAATTCTTTCTTTGCCTCGTTTTCTGCTTTTCCCATCGACATTAGCCTCCTTCTTTTTTTTATCCCGTCTATAATAAGTGTATTTTCCATCATCCCTGGCACTATCAATCCATTTCTTCATTCTTTTTCTTGATTTGTCTGTATTCGGAAATATCCTATCTAAATCTTCTGCTCCGACAAATATCTTGTACCGCCTCCCATCCATAGTAAAATCAGTTTTCGACCTTAAATGTCCATCAACGTTCGTTCCGTTTTTTCGAGTGTAATCTTTTACCACTGAGGCAATCACGCGCCTCCGCCCATCCTCTTTATCCCTGTTTCTAAATATTTTTTGAATATACTCACGTTTCATTGGAAATATGAAGCAGTTGCCTCCATGGTAAAGACACACTCCCCAAGAATTTTCCAGTGTGAAATACAACGATATAATCCTTTGAATGTTTTTACTGTGCCATAGAATCCATTTTCGATATGTTTCACTTATGTCGTTTGCTCCAGAACACGAAATCCGCTTATCTGCATTTAAAAACTTAAAGGCGAATTGTTCCACATATTCGTAACATTCTTTTTCCACATCATTTTCAAAAAACAGCTTACAACAATCTTGTAATAGTTTTTCATTTTGCAGAATTGGGACATTCTGTTCTCCCAGGGCGGTGCTTTTCCCATTTTTCTCCCTTGCCAATATTTTCCACGACATTGAAATCGTACCTTTGGGCGTATATTTTATTTTTCCTCTAAAAGATTTCTTAGACGGTTCTCTTAACGAATACAACAAAATATTACCTGCTTCTTGTGAAAAATTTGTAATACAATCTATATTTATTTCTCCACATACAGCTCTCACGTCGGAAACCGTCGTGTTTGTAAACCGTGAACAATCATACATTCCGTCTAACAAAACCCATATGTATTTTCCGCCAATACAGTTTAAAACATTATCTTTAAAGTTATCTTCAATAAACTTAACTGTGCTGTTAAAAAACTCGTATTCAAATTCCTTCTGTTCTTCTACACTCGTTTTATACGCCACTTTATCAGCCTCCTTTGCTAAAATCTATCCTCAATCCTCCTGGTGCATCGGCCCCCTGTAATACCTGCAGGATGTCCCGTCGGTAAAATCCACAATTACCGATTCCGGGAACCGGCATTTCCGGTCATTCGGGTTATACTTTGATACACGTACCTTTTCTGGAATTTTATGCAGCTGCTCACATGTTACAGCCGCCTCCAGTTTCACGTATTCGCGACCGCAGATTTCGCAGGCGTATGTAACATTCTTTCTTGGCATTCCTATTCCTCCCTTCTGTCATCCGGCACATACACCGGCAGCATCGGGGCCCAGGCCAGCACCCGGTCCCATGCCCCATGATGC
>CAJURF010000064.1 GCA_910588825.1 uncultured Lachnospiraceae bacterium | reverse complement strand
CCTTCACATTTTCTGTCCAGAGAGTTTTGCTCTTTCTTCCTTTGTTATTGCGTATCACCTGATTGGCTGCGTCTAAAATATTCTGGGTGGAGCGGTAATTCTGTTCCAGACGAATCACTGCCGCATCCGGGAAAACCTCCTCAAAGCCCAGAATATTTTTGATGTTCGCCCCACGGAATTTATAAATGGACTGATCGTCATCCCCCACCACACACAGGTTCCGGTATTTCTGCGCCAGCAGGGCAATCAGACGGAACTGGACAGTATTGGTATCCTGATACTCATCCACCATCAGATACTGGAACCTGTCCTGATAAGACTCCAGCACATCCGGGCAGGATATAAACAATTCCACAGTTTTCACAATCAAATCGTCGAAATCCAGCGCATTATTTTTCTTCAGCTGCGCCTGATACTCTTTGTACACCTGGGCAATTTTTCTCTTATTCACATCCCCCAGATTCCTCTCCTCATACTCATCCGGCCCAATCATTTCGTCTTTCGCAGAGGAGATATTTGCCATCAAAGCCCTCTCTTTGTAAATTTTCGTATCTACATTCAGTCTTTTGCAGATATCTTTAATGAGAGACTTCTGATCATCTGCATCGTAAATGGTAAAACTATTCCCATATCCCAGACGGTCAATATAACGGCGCAGAATTCTCACACAGGTGGAGTGAAAGGTGCTCACCCACACACTGTCCGCGCCGAACCCCACAATCTGGTCCACCCGCTCCCGCATTTCCCCAGCCGCCTTATTGGTAAATGTTATCGCCAGAATATTCCAGGGATTCACCTGCATCTCTTTTATCAGATAAGAAATCCTGTGGGTCAGCACACGGGTTTTTCCCGAACCCGCCCCCGCCAGAATCAAAACAGGGCCTTCTGTCTGCAGAACGGCCTCCATCTGCTTTTCATTTAAACCACTACTGAAATTCATATATTTTCTCCTGTCTTTTATCACGCTCTACACAGATAAAAGCACCCGCTTCAGCAAGCGGGCACCCTGTATTTATAGTTAGTATATCATTTTACATTACCTATCGCAAGGGGCTGAAGCGTGTTTGGGCGGACGGCGGTAATTTTTCCTTTTTTTCAAAAAAACTTGCCATACAGTTTTAAAAACCATATAATATGATTAGCCGCCAAGGGAAATGAGATGTTTCGACGTGCCAATCATATCATATTTTCCAGCGGCAATTAGTCATAGAATAATAAAATTCGGGTGTACCCGGCAAAAGACCAGCTCGAAAAAGTGAGTCCAGATGACGCTTGAGGAACACTCACATAATAGAAATAAGGTGATTCAAATGAAGATAGACAGCAAAGATATGATAAACAGCATTTTAAAAAGCGTATCCAAGATTGATTATATCAAGCCGGAGGATCTGCCCAACATCCAGCTTTACATGGACCAGGTGACCACTTTTATGGATGAGCAGATGGAATCCAGCAAACGCTACCCTGAGGACAAGGTTCTGACCAAGACCATGATCAACAATTATGCGAAAAACCATTTGCTGCCGCCTCCTGATAAGAAAAAATACAGCAAAGAGCATTTGCTGCTGCTGATTTTTATCTACTATTTTAAAAATATCCTGACCATCAATGATATCCAGTCCCTGTTAAATCCTCTGACAGAAAAATATTTTCAAAATAAGGATGGCTGGAATCTTACCGATATCTATACAGAAGTATTCAGCATGGAAAAAGGACAGATCGAACATCTGAAAAAAGATCTGATCAAAAATTATAAAACCGCCGGAGAGACTTTCCAGCAGGCTCCCAAAAAAGACCAGGAACATCTGCAGCTTTTTTCTTTCCTGTGTCTGCTCAGCTTTGATGTGTATGTGAAGAAAATGATTCTGGAAAAAATTTTGGATGATATGAATGGAAAGAACTCTTCGGAGAGTGATGATCATATTAAGGCAAAAAAAGATAAATAGACAAACTGTTAATAAAAGGCGGTGTACTCTAAAGTACTCCGCCTTCAAACATCTCCCGTCCGTCTTAAATTAGACTCAAAGAACCGATTATATCCCAGCCACTCTTTTTTCGCCCCTGCTGACCCGAATACTTCTTTCAAGGTCTCCATGCGGGCGTCTGTGTTATCCGCCAGATTCAGCGCCACAGCTTCTGCCAAAGCCGGTTTTTTCGGTGAACCATATTCCATTTCCCCGTGGTGGGATAAGATACAGTGCTTCAATTCACTGCTGAGGATTTCCGGAAAGTCCGGTATCTCACGGATGATATCATAGACCATCTCTGTCCCGATGACAATATGCCCCAGCAGCTGCCCATCATCTGTGTAATCATTCAATGGAAATGAGGACAGTTCCCTGGTTTTTCCGATATCATGGCACAGAGCCGCCGTAATCAGCAGATCCCGGTTCAGGATGGGATAAGCTCCTGCATAAAAGTCACACAGCCTGGCCACACCCAGCGTGTGCTCCAGCAGCCCGCCGATGAATCCGTGATGAACGGTTTTTGCCGCTGAATGTTTCTGAAATACTTCCATAAATTCTTTATCATCAATAAACAGACGTTTCAAAAGCTGGGACAGATATGGGTTTTTCACCGAATGCACATATTCCTGCAGCTTATGAATCATTTCATCTACACTGTTTTTGCTTACCGGAAGATAGTCTGCCGCCTGGTATTCTCCTTCTTTCGCCCTGCGCACCCGTTTCACGCTGATCTGCAAAGACCCGGCAAAGCTGGTCACATCTCCCACAACATCAATATAATCCAGTACCTCAAACTCATTGATGCCCTGGGAATTGGGGTCCCAGATTTTGGCGTCAATGGTGCCTGTCTTATCCTGAAGGATCAGATTCTCATAAGGTTTCCCATTCTTTGTCACAGCCGACTGCTTCTGTTTGCACAGATAAATCTCCCCGACCCGCTCACCTTCCCTCAACTCGTTAATAAATTTCATCTCTCCATCCTCTCTACCTGACATCCAGCGTTACTGTTACCTGTGTCTCCCCATAACCATCTGCTCCTCTGCGCATGATGGTTATCTTCACTTTCTGTTCCTTCTGGCATTTCTGCAGTTCTGTGTAAAAACGCTGCATGGTGCGCACATCTTCTTTGTTGAAGGCGGTAATCACATCGCCTGTCTGAATGCCTGCTTCCATGGCCGGGGAATCCTCTTCCACCTGGTCCACGTAAATCCCCCGGGGAATTTTCGTATTTTCTGCTGTATCCTGGGAAACCTCCTGTCCGCGGATTCCCATGTAAATAATATTTTTCCCATTGGATAGATTTTCAATCAAAGGTTTTAACTGGGATACGGACAGTGCTTTCACCATGGTATGTGTATCCTCCGGCCCGTAATCCATAGCGATAAGCCCGATAATACTCCCCGAAGTGTCCAGAAGCACACCGCTTCCCTCACCGCTTCCCAAAATATCTGTGGTCAGAAGATTATATTCCATATCCGTCACGGAAACTTTATTGGAAACAGAAGTGATGTTTCCATAAACCACTGAATCCGCGTATCCAGTAGGGCTTCCGATGGCTATTACCGCTTTTCCCTGAACCAGACTATAGGAGTTTCCCAGCTGGGCCGCCGTAATATTCGAAAGGGTTGCCCTTTTCACAGACTCCACAGGCACCTGGATCACAGCCAGACCTGTGGCCGCATCTCCTTTTACCAAAACTGCTTTCGCGGCAGAACCGTCTGAAAAACTAACCCGGATCTTTTCCGCATCTGTGATCGCCCACATCTCTGTCAGAATATACAGCCCGCTCCCGTTATTTTCAATGATAATCCCTTCCGACTCACCAGAAGAAATCCGGCTGTTATCCAGCAGATCCTGTTCATCACGCACCCCCGATACCTGAACCAGTGCTCTGCGGGGTTCTTCTGCCACACTGAGAATCTCGTTGTAAATCTTTTCATAGTCAGCCAATGTGATATTTTGGGGCACCTCCACAATCTTGGGGGTGGGGGTGCTGTCCTTCTTAGGCTTTCCTGTCTCCTCCGGCTCATCCTTTGGAATCTTCACTTTCTGTTCCTGCCCCCTGTCTTTCTCCTGGTATTTCTCAACCACAGGAACAGTCAGGCGGAAAACAAACCCAGATAATACCCCAAAGGCCACGGCTCCCACGGCAATAGACGCTGCCCATTGGAAAAACTTTCTTTTATTAAAAGGTCTGTGTTTAATTGTTTCTTTTATAAAATTATATTCTTCTTCATTCGGATCAGAAGGCGTATCCAATGAACTTGAGTATTTTTTCTGGCCACCCATAACACTTCTCCGTTCACACAAATATGCTCCAATTCTTAATTATTTTAGCAAATAGTTATGAACATTTTATGAATAGCAAGGATTTTTCTCACTGAATACCAGAAAATCCCTCTCATCCCGCGGCATTTTTTGACCAATCAGCCTAATCCACATAGCCAGCGTTTTGTCTATTCTGTCCAAACACGTCATGTCTGAGCATAATTTCACAATACTCCATATCCCTGGCTGATTTCACATTTTTTTCACATTCCTTTCACTGGGCAATCACATTTTCTACACATTTGTTTTGTATACTCGAAAAGTGTTAAGGATAAACCCTTTTCAAACAAATTCTTTTTCATATGCCGGTGTGTGAAAGCGCACCGGCCTTCCTTTCCAAGATCAATGAAATTTCATTCTTTTAGTCTTTTCATTCCCTTTTAAATAGAGTAAAATAGCCTTATACTGAAACTTTAATTACGATTATGAAACAGAGGTTATTTATGAACAGCAAAGCAATTTCTGCATTAGAATATACAAAAATTATCAGCCAGCTGGTGAACAAGGCTTCTTCCCCCATGGGTAAAGAAGCCTGCCGCCGTCTGGAACCGCTGACTGACCTTTCACAGATTGAAACCATGCAGCTGCAGACCTCCCACGCTCTGAGCAGGCTTTTCCAAAAAGGCAGTGTTTCTTTCGGAAACGTAAAGGATATCCGCAGTTCTCTGAAACGTCTGGACGTGGGCAGTGCCCTGTCTGCCAGTGAGTTACTGGATATCTGCGCCCTTTTGGAGAATACCGGGCGGGTCAAGTCATACGGACGCCCTGACCGGGACGATACTGAGCCGGACTGTCTGAAAGCATTATTCGACGCTCTGGAACCCCTGACCCCGCTGGCCTCAGAGATCCGCCGCTGTCTCCCCTCACCCGACGAAGTCAGTGACGATGCCAGCCCGGGACTGCGGCAGGTGCGCAGAGAGCTGAAAAACACCAATGACCGGGTGCACAGCCAGCTGCATTCCATTGTAAATGGAAGCGCCCGTACGTATCTGCAGGACAGTGTGGTCACCATGCGCAATGGACGCTACTGTCTGCCGGTGAAAGCAGAGTATCGGAATCAGGTATCAGGCATGATCCACGATCAGTCCTCCACCGGCGCCACTCTGTTCATAGAGCCCATGGCCATCGTCAAGCTCAACAATGATATACGGGAATTAGAAATCAAAGAGCAGCGTGAAATCGAGGCTGTCCTGGCCACATTAAGTGAACTGGCGGCGGGTGACCGGGAAGCCATCGAAAATGACATGCGGTTTATGGCTGACCTGGATTTCATCTTTGCCCGGGCTTCCCTGGCCATGGACCACAATGCCACAGCGCCTATCTTCAACCGGGAAGGGAGGATTCACCTGCGCAAAGCCCGCCACCCCCTGATTCCCAAAAAACAGGCTGTCCCCATTGACGTCCGTCTGGGCGGCGAATTCGATCTGCTGGTGGTTACCGGCCCCAACACAGGGGGAAAGACCGTATCCATGAAGACTGTGGGACTGCTGGTTTTAATGGGCCAGTCCGGCCTCCACATTCCCGCCGCTGACCGCAGCCAGCTGTCTGTTTTCCAGGAAGTTTATGCCGACATAGGGGATGAGCAGAGCATTGAGCAGAGTCTGAGTACCTTTTCTTCCCATATGACCAATGTGGTTTCCTTTATCGAAAAAGCTGACAGACACTCTCTGGTACTGTTCGATGAACTGGGAGCAGGCACCGACCCTACAGAAGGAGCTGCCCTGGCCATCGCCATTTTATCCCACCTGCACCAGCAGGGCATCCGTACCATGGCCACCACCCACTACAGTGAATTGAAGATTTACGCCCTGGCCACTCCTGGCGTGGAAAACGCCTCCTGTGAATTCGATGTGGAAACACTTCGGCCCACTTATCGGCTTCTCATAGGTGTTCCCGGCAAGAGCAACGCCTTTGCCATTTCCTCCAAACTGGGACTGCCGGATTTTCTCATTGACAAGGCCAGACAGCAGATTAACCAGAAAGACGAATCTCTGGAAGATGTGATCTCCAACCTGGAAGCAAACCGTATCACCATAGAAAAAGAGCGGGATGAAATCCAAAGGTACAAACAGGAGATCAGCCAGATGAAAGACCGTCTGGAGGAAAAACAGAACAAGCTTGACAAACGGCGGGAAAAAATTCTCCAGGAGGCCAATGAAGAAGCCCATAAAATACTCCAGGAGGCCAAAGACTACGCCGACCAGTCCATAAAAATGTACAACAAATTCCAGAAACATCATGTGGACATGGCGGCTGTGGAAAAAGAACGGCAGAATCTCCGCAAAAAAATGAACCAGGTGGAAAACCGCTTAGGCCCCAAGCCCGCTGCCAAACCCAAAAAGGAGCTGAAGCCTTCGGAATTACGGCTGGGCGACGGGGTGAGGGTTCTGTCCATGGGCCTGAAAGGTACCGTCAGCAGTCTTCCAGACGGAAAAGGCAGCTTATTCGTACAGATGGGTATCCTCCGTTCTCAGGTGAACATTTCCGACCTGGAACTTCTCGACGAACCGGAAATCATCACTCCTTCTCTGAACCGCACAGGCTCCGGGAAGATCAAGGTGTCAAAATCCTCTTCGATCTCTACAGAAATCCATCTGCTGGGGAAAACTGTAGACGAAGCGCTTTCTGAACTGGACAAATATCTGGACGATGCCTGTCTTGCTCATCTAAGCCAAGTGCGCATTGTACATGGAAAAGGGACTGGAGCTCTACGAAAAGCTGTGCACAATTACCTGAAGCGCCAGAAACATGTAAAATCCTACCGTCTGGGCGGCATGGGGGAAGGGGACTCTGGAGTAACTATTGTAGAATTGTAACGATTCTGTAACTGTGAAGATACTGGACCGTTACGCAGAATTCAAATAAGGAGCCATTGTCATGGTAAATAAACAAAAAATCCTGATTGTAGATGACGACAATCACATCGCAGAACTGATTGCCCTGTACCTTACAAAGGAATGTTTTGAAACCTCCATCGTCAACGACGGGGAAGAAGCCCTGAAAGAATTCCAGACATTCCAGCCTAATCTAATTCTGTTGGATCTGATGCTTCCTGGTATTGACGGGTATCAGGTCTGCCGGGAAATCCGCCAGAAGTCCGACGTGCCCATCATTATGCTCTCTGCCAAAGGGGAAACCTTTGACAAAGTGCTTGGCCTGGAACTGGGAGCAGATGATTATATTATCAAGCCTTTTGACTCCAAAGAACTGGTAGCCAGAGTACGGGCGGTTCTGCGCCGCTTCCAGGTAAAGGAACCTGCCCCTGCTCCCTCCAACGAAAAATGTGTCAACTACCCGGATCTCTCCGTAAACCTGACCAATTATTCAGTCCTCTACCGGGGCACCCATGTGGATATGCCTCCGAAGGAACTGGAACTTTTGTATTTTCTCGCCTCCTCCCCCAATCAGGTGTTCACCAGAGAGCAGCTTCTGGATCATATATGGGGGTATGAATACATCGGAGATACGCGTACCGTAGACGTCCACATCAAACGCATCCGGGCAAAAATCAAGGACCACTCGGCCTGGTCCATCAGCACAGTATGGGGAATCGGCTATAAATTCGAGGTCAAATAACAATGAAGAAAACCCTATATTTGAAGTTTATTGTAGCATATGTGGCATTTGCCCTGGCAGGTTTTATCCTCATATCCACCCTGGGCTCCCAGCTGGTACAGCGCCACCTGGTAAAAACAATCAGCGAACAGATTTACAGGGAGGCCAATGCCATCGCCTCTGACAGCATGGTGCGCTACCGGGCCGCTTCTTATAATCTGATCCATATCTACGACAACCTTTCCTCCCTTGCCGTTTACCAGGACGCACAGATCTGGATGATGAACCAGCGGGGGGAAATCTTAATAGATACCGCCCAGCCACAGCCCTGCGACACCCCTCTGGCCCTGGACAGTTTTGACCCGCTCACCTGGGGGTCCAGCTATTACCGGACAGGAAATTTCTTCGGTTATTTTCCCGATTCCATGCTCAGTGTCATCGCCCCCATCACCTCCGATATGACCATCAAGGGATACATAGCCATCCACTATCCCATGGAAAGCCTGTACCTGGAGCGGGAACAGATTTTGGCCATTATCCACACTATGTTTTTCTTCCTGTTCGCCCTGTCCCTGCTGATTTTGCTTTTGTTCACCTTTGTGGTATACCGGCCCCTGCGGAAAATCACTATCGGCGCCGAGGAATACTCCGCCGGGCACCTGGACTACCAGATTCCCGTACATTCTCAGGACGAGATGGGATATCTGGCCAACACACTGAACTACATGTCCGGAGAACTGAACAATAACGGAGAATACCAGCGCAATTTTATCGCCAATATCTCCCATGATTTCCGTTCTCCCCTCACCTCCATCAAAGGTTATCTGGAAGCCATTGTGGACGGAACTATCGACCAGGAAAGCCAGGGAAAATATATCCAGATTGTCTTAAACGAGACAGCCCGCCTGGAAAAACTTACGGAAAGCCTGCTGACTTTGAACAATCTGGATGTGAAAAGCCGCCTGATGAATCTGCGGGCTTTTGACATTAACAAAATTATTAAAAATACGGCAGCCACCTTTGAGGGCACCTGCCGGAATAAGCGGATTTCTATAGAATTAATCTTAACTGGTGAGCAGCTGTACGCCTACGCCGATATGGAACAGATGCAGCAGGTGCTTTACAATCTGCTGGACAACGCCATCAAGTTCAGCCCCAATGAGTCGTCCATCACCATTGAAACCACGGAAAGAAATGAGCGGATTCTTGTTTCTGTGAAAGACCGGGGCACAGGTATCTCCAAAGAAAACCTGCCCAAAATCTGGAACCGTTTCTTCAAAGAAGATTCCTCCAGGGGCAAGGACCGCAAAAGCACCGGGCTGGGGCTCTGCATTGTAAAGGAAATTATCAATGCTCATAACCAGAATATTGATGTGATCAGTACAGAAGGGGTAGGGTCGGAATTTATTTTCAGCCTGGACAAGATGCGGTGAAAGACCGTCTCTCCTCTCAATGTCACAATCATAGGGCTGATCAGATTAAATCTGTGCCTTTGTATGCGGTATTCTGCATATAATGCACCATTTCATAATAAACCAAAGCTCATAGGCAGCAGTTCTTTTAATGTAAAAATACAATAATCTTCCCGGCTCTTCGCCAGTATAATCTGAAATGTATCCGGGTCACAGAATTCTGCCATCACCTGGCGGCAGACCCCGCACGGGGGACAGTAATCCTCCACTGTGCCGCCAGGGCCTCCCACAATGCAGATTGCAGTAAACTCCCTCTGGCCCTGGCTGACAGCGCTGAAAAAAGCGGTCCGCTCTGCACAATTGGACGGGCCATAAGCCGCATTTTCCACATTGCACCCAGTGAAAATACGGCCGTCCGCTCCCAGCAGAGAGGCTC
This sequence comes from uncultured Lachnospiraceae bacterium, assembly GCA_910588825.1. Lineage (GTDB taxonomy): Bacteria > Bacillota > Clostridia > Lachnospirales > Lachnospiraceae > MGBC164599. The sequence continues at coordinate 12,354 of CAJURF010000064.1, read as the reverse complement.
CCACATGAAAATGAGAATACGGTGCATATGACCGTTCCAATTGGCAAAAGGCCTGTTGGATCAAAGTTTCGATTGGTAAATTTTCTGATTTCATAAACTCTATCTATTCCTTTCGTGCATACATCATTCTCCTGCTGCTAATATAGCATATTCCCCAAATGCAGACAAGCAATTTAACGTTCTGATTGATTCTGCAGGTTTCGCAGTATATAATTGTAAGAAACTGTATGAAAACATAGTCTAATGAGGGATAAAAAATATGGCAAGAAAACTGGTACGTGAAGGCGGGGCACAAATCAAGGAAACCATGGAAGACCTCCTGAACGGAAAAGCATTCCACACGGAAATTGATGAGCAGATTGTTTTTAACCAGCTGGATTACCAGGAAAATGCCGTCTGGAGCCTGCTGCTGGCAAGCGGCTATCTGCGGGTGGATCATTTTCTTATCAATGAGGAACGGGGGACGACAGAATATGACCTGGTTCTGACTAATAAAGAAGTCCGGCTGATGTTTGAGCGAATGATCCGAAATTGGTTCAGCGAATTTACCCCCGCATATGATACATTTATTAAAGCACTGCTTTTGGGCGATAAGAAGGCTATGAACCAATATATGAACCGGACTGCCCTTGCCACATTCAGCTATTTTGATACCGGGAAAAGGCCCTCTCATGAGACAGAGCCGGAACGTTTCTACCACGGGTTTGTTCTGGGACTGATGGTGGACTTAGCGGACCGGTATGAGATCACCTCCAACCGGGAAAGCGGTTTTGGGCGGTACGATGTAATGCTGGAACCCCTCAGCCACAGAGACGATGCCATAATCCTGGAATTTAAGGTTCATGACCCAGATGGGGAGAACACCCTGGAAGATACGGTAAAAGAAGCGCTCAGACAGATTGACCGGATGAAGTATACGGCCAATCTGGAGTCAAAAGGGATACCGCCCCATCGGATACGAAAATACGGATTTGCTTTCCAGGGGAAAAAGGTGCTGATCGGGTAAAGTCCCTACAGCTTTCGATCCTGTAAAATCAAACTGCGCACTGCTTCCACAGCTGTTTTCACAGCAGCCTGGGTATCCCGGATACAAGGGTTATCCATACCCGCCTTTACCCGCTCCTGATTTGCCAGAACCGCCAGAACCGCACCGGTGCGCACCCTGAGGAAACTGCCCACAATAAACATTGCCGCTGCCTCCATCTCCGAGGCCAGACATCCCATGCGCAGCCATGCCTGCCACTTTTGGGTCAATTCATAGCTCACCGGCTTGTTCTCAGGGGAATGCTGTCCGAAGAAAGAATCTTTGCTCTGTACCACCCCGGTATGATAGGTCTGTCCCAGCTTTTTGGCCCCGGCTGCCAGTGCATTCACCACGTCCAGATGTGCCACCGCCGGATATTCCAGAGGCGCATACTCCCGGCTGGTACCCTCCATGCGCACGGCACCTGTGGCAATCACCAGGTCTCCGCCTTTGACAGACACATCCATGCCCCCGCAGGTTCCCACCCGGACAAAGGTATCCGCCCCGGCTCTCACCAGTTCTTCCACTGCAATGGCCGCCGAGGGACCGCCGATGCCTGTGGAGGTAACGCTTACTTTCTCCCCCTCCAGTGTTCCTGTATAGGTGACAAACTCCCGGTTCTCTGCAATCAAAACCGGATTTTCCAGATACCCGGCAATCTTTTCACAGCGTCCAGGGTCCCCCGGCGTAATTACATAGCGCCCAATTTCTCCTGGCTTCACCTGAATATGATACTGTCTATCCGGGTCTTTCGAATAATTGATCATGATTCCCTCCACTGATATTTTGTCAATGCACCCCAAAGCTGCATCTGGGCAAACTCCTGCTGCCGCAGCGCTTCATAGAGGACAATGGCCGCCGAGTTGCTCAGGTTCAATGACCGGATATCCCCTTTCATGGGAATCCGTATGGCTGTCTCCTGATTTTCCAGAAGAATTTCCTCCGGAATCCCTGCGCTTTCTTTCCCAAACATCAAATAGGCGTCTTCTTCATAGGAAACTTCCGTATAAATCCTGGGCGCCTTGGTGCTGGCATAATAAATCTTTGCCCCGGGATTTTTCTCCATAAAGTCCTGATAGTTGAGATAAATGCTCACGTCCAGGTCATTCCAGTAATCCATGCCCGCCCGTTTGATATCTTTTTCCCCCAGCCTAAACCCCAGCGGCTCAATCAAGTGCAGCCTTGCCCCCGCCGCCACGCAGGTACGCCCGATGTTACCGGTATTCGCCGGGATTTCCGGTTCTAAAAGTACAATATTTAACATAAATACCTCTCGCCTTTATAAACGATACAATTCATCACTCTGGGGCCGGTCCAGATATCGGATATCCTGGCCCTTTCGCAAAATCCTATCCCTGCCCGGCATCGCCTGCCCGATTAGAACTGCGTAAATCCCCTGCTCCTGCAGCTTCCGTACCAGTGCCGCGCCGCCCTGGGTCCCGATGAGCATAGAGCCGCTGGACATGAGCTGATAGGGATTCAGCCCGTACCGCTCACAGATTTCCACCGACTCCTGACGGATGGGAATCTGTTTCAAATCAATATCCAGCCCCACATCAGCCCCCTCTCCCATTTCCCAGAGCGCGCCGAAAATACCGCCTTCTGTAATGTCATGCATGGCGCTGGCCCCATGGGCGGCAGCAATACGGCTCTCCGGTATCACTGAAAGATACTGGTCAAATGCCTTTGCCGTATTTACAAAATCCTCCGGCAGTACTCTTTTCAGTTCTTCTTCCTTCTCTTTTGCTATGATAGAAGTGCCCTCCAGAGCAATCCATTTTGTCACCACCAGATCGTGCCCCGGCTTCAGACCATTTGTCAATATGGTCTGGCCCTTTTTCACTTTTCCCACTCCGGTTACGGAAATAAGCGGCTGATTCACCACATTGGTGATCTCTGTATGCCCGCCCAAGACTTCCATATTCAATATTCTGCAGGTTCTCTCCACATCCTGCATCATCCGGCGCAGTGCGTGTTCCTCTGTTTCCTGGGGCAGCAAGATGGTCAGCATCACCCCCACAGGCTCTGCCCCCGACGCCGCCAGGTCATTGGCTGTGATGTGAATGCTATGGCTTCCCATGTCTTTCACCGTTCCGGTGATGGGATCTGTGGACATGACAAATACTTCATCCGGCTTTAGGGACAGTACGGCACAGTCCTGTCCAATTCCCGGCCCCATAAGGACTTCCCCTCTGCGGTGCCCGATTTCCTTTAACACAGAACGGGCCAGAACCTGCTCCGGCAGCTTTCCCACTTTCATCTTCGGCACCTCTCTCACATCATCAGAAATTCCAGCAGCATGGGCACTACCATCGCCAATACTAGAATTACTGCAATAATAATCGTCATAATTCTGCGGTTTTTATGGTTGAAAAAACCTCCTGCCATATGTTTTCACCAATTCCTTCCTAAAACATCTAATGCTTCAATCATTCGTTTCCTGTCCGTTATCCATCATTATATGCATTCCCTTTGCTGATGTCAACTCTGCATTCCGTTTATTATTGCTCTATGGAAATGGCTTGTGAAATAAAGGCGGATAGAATATAATGATTAAAACGTCAAGGGAAATGAGCTATTTTAAGAGGAGGCCAATGTAATGAAAAAAGCGCTGCCAATTGGTGTAGAAGACTTTAAAGATATGTTAGAATCCGATTATTACTATATAGATAAATCATTGTTTATAAAAGAACTATCGGATTTGAAAGGAAAAGTGAATTTATTTATGCGGCCAAGACGTTTTGGAAAGACGCTGAATCTCAGTATGCTCAGATACTTTTATGAGGATACCAAAGATGTGCAGAAGAACGAGAATAATAAATCCCTTTTCCATGGTTTAAAGATTATGGAAAAAGGCGAAGAGTATACAAAACACATGGGAAAGTATCCGGTTATTAAATTGACATTAAAATCAGCGAAGCAGCCATCTTTTGAATCCGCTTACTGTAAAATGAAACATGCCATCGCAGACGAATTTCAGAGACATCAATATATATTAGAAGATGAAAGAATTAATGAAGAGGATAAAAAGCTGTTTCAGAAAATTGCCGGCCGCAGGGCTGACTATGATGATTATTCCGGATCATTGGGATTTCTAAGCAAATGTCTTTGCCAGACGGAAGATAAAAAGGCAATTATTCTGATAGATGAATATGATGTGCCCCTTGAGAATGCTTATTTCAGAGGATTTTATGAGGAAATGGCGGATTTCATCAGATCATTATTTGAATCTGCGCTGAAGACAAACGATTATCTGCAGTTTTCCGTCATTACCGGCTGCCTGCGGATTTCTAAGGAGAGTATCTTTACAGGACTGAATCATCTGAAAATTATATCTGTTCTGGACCAGAGATATAGTGAACATTTCGGTTTCACAGAAGCGGAAGTTCAGCAGATGATGGCTTACTATGGTGTGGAAAGCCGTTTTCCAGTTATGAAAGAATGGTATGATGGGTATGCATTTGGCCGTACTTTAGTTTATAATCCATGGAGCGTAATCAATTTTATGTATGATTTATATGCGGATGTCCATGCCTTTCCACGTCCCTATTGGATTAATACCAGCTCCAATGATATGATTAAAGGCCTGATTGCCAGGTCTGACCGTGAGACAAAGAGGCAGATTGAGTCACTTATGCGGGGGGAGACCCTTGATATTCAAGTGCATGAAGAGGTTACTTATGAAGATATACACAGTAATGGTGAAAATCTGTGGAACTTCCTTTACTTTACAGGATATCTGACAAAAGACAGTGAGTATTTTGAAGAATCGTCTATCTTCCTGCGCGCGCGGATTCCCAATGTGGAAGTGAAGACATCATATCAGAATACCATTCTAAACTGGATGAAGGATATTATAAGAAAAGAGGATTTTCATGATTTGTACCGTGCAATGGAAGATGGAAATGCTAAGAGAATGACAGAGATATTGAGCGGACAGCTTTTTTGCACAATTAGTTTCTACGACAATGCCGAAAACTTTTATCATGGATTCCTCGCCGGCATTTTGAGCCAGAGCGAAAATTATCTGGTGAAATCCAACCGGGAATGTGGAAACGGGCGGTCAGATATTATGGTGAAAAGCCCCTCCCTGCGGGGCAGATCATTTATTATACAAGTCAAAGTCTCAAATACAATTGACGATCTGGAAAATGATGCAGAAGCGGCATTACACCAGATCTATGATAAAAAATACAGGGAGGAATTACTGGCTGAAGGTTATCGAAAGACAGACTGCTATGGAATAGCCTTTTACAGAAAAGACTGCGAAGTACGGTTTGGAGAGGGAACCTCCTAAAAAAGAATCCGGCTCCGCTGGATTCTCCGCGCCGGAGCGCGGGCAGCTGCCAGCGGCATAATTCCTCTCCGCCGCAGCCCGGGCAGCATTCCCTTCAAATCTCCGCCTCATACTTTTCATAAGCATTGACAATAGCCGTCTGGCCCAGAGTCCGTATCCTCTGGGCCTTCATCCCATAATTCAAATGGACATGGCCGTGGAGCATAAGCTTCGGCTCATATTTTTCAATCAGGCGCCTAAAAGCCTTAAAGCCAGTGTGGACCACATTGTCATGGTCATTAATCTGCCAGGCTGGGGCATGGGTCACCAGCACATCGAATCCCCGGTGCAATGCAATCTTGGGCCACAGCTTCATCACCCGGCGTTTCATCTCCCCCTGGGTAAACTGCCAGGGACCGTCCTTATAACGCATGGAACCGCCCAGCCCCAGGAACCGGACCCCCTCATACTCATAAACTGTATCTTCAATACAGATGCATCCCTCTGGCGGCGTCTCCTCATATTGTCCGTCGTGGTTGCCGTGCACATAGAGCACCGGCCCCTGGAAAAAAGTCGCCAAAAAGGACAGATAATGTGGGTCAAGATCCCCACAGGATACAATCACATCAATCCCTTCCAGCCGCTGGGGGCTGTAAAAATCCCATAGTGCTTTTGATTCCACATCAGAAAGTGCAAGTATTTTCATAAGAATACCTTTCCTGTATGTAGTCCCTGAATCTCTGCCATTGCCGCAGCCTCCTCTGTCAGTTCCTCAATTTCCGGTATACCACCCTCCACATTATCGGCAAGCCAGTCCATACGTACAATGTCTGTGGGAGAGAGAGCCTCCTTTTCCTGACACCGCAAAACTCCGTTCTGGTCCCGCAGCTCCCCGGAAAAAATCTGAAAGTTTTCCGAGACAATCTGATGTTTTACCAGCTCTGTAAGCTGCCTGGTCCGGCGGGGCAGGGTCTTGGAATAAATAATATCAATCATGCCAGAGGAAATTCCCCACCAGTAATTAATAGAATCCCCCAGCCGTTCCGGAGCAGTGCGCTCCCATTTCCCGTTCAGGATGGTCTGTACGATACGCTGATAGAATTTCCCCCAGTGCCAGATAGCGGCGGCCAGAAGCACCGGCCCATCCTCTTTGCTCCCATAGAGCCCATAAGGCTCCCCGGAAGTCCTGGGGGAAATCGTGTCCCTTCCGGAAACATGGCTGACATGAAGACTGTCGAAATGCTGTTTCAGCAGGTCATAGCTCCCCTCCGATGTCCCGGCGCTCCAGCGTTTTTCCATAGACCACACCAGGTGGATACGGGCCTTTGGATTGACCATTTTCACCCCCAGGGCAAAGGCATTGATAGCGGCAGAAGCTCCGAAAATAGGAACATCCGCCACGTAACCCACCTGTCCGGTGTCCGTCAGAATTCCCGCCAGCATACCCACCAGGAATTTTGCCTCGTAAAGTCTCCCGTAGTAAGTTCGCAGATGGCCGCTGTATGCATTCACCGAACAGTTTAAAATCTTAAGCTTCGGATAGCACACAGCAGCCTTGATGCTGGCTCCCAAAAACCGGGGCGAAGTGGTAAAAAGCACCTGGCAGCCGTCCGCTGCCGCTTTTTCGATTAGCTGCAGGGCATCGTCGTCACTTTCCGCACCATCATAGACAAACGTCTCTATCTGGTCTCCCAGACTGTTTTCCAGGTGCATGCGGCCCAGGTCATGGCCATTGGTCCAGCCGGAGGTTTCCGCTGTTCTGTAATAGATAAAACCCGTTTTCAGCCGGGATTCGGAAGGAAACAGCTTTTTCAGCAGTACATTAGATGCACTCTGCAGAACGGCAGACGCGTTCTGCAGGGGATCGGCAGCCCCCGAAAGGGTTTCCTCTATAGTCTCCTCTGCAGTCCGGGGCTTTAACACCAGGTTCACCTGGCGGTCTTCCGGCAGAGCCTCCAGCTCAATCCAAAGCTTTGCAACCTCCTCCTTTAGTTCTGAAGAAGATTTTTCCAGCATATCCTTGTAGCCGTAGATACTCAGATAGGTGAGAAAAGCATCTCCCTCTGTGATAGACAGCTTCTCCCCCTTTTTCTTTCGAAAAACCTCTGCAAAATGCAGCAGACAGGAACTGAAAATACTCCGCTCCTCCTCATTCCATGGTTCTGCAAAGTCCTTTCCCATAAGGGCGCAGAGACGCTTAAAGCTCCCCTCTCTGCTGAAATAAATGGTATTAATACTGCTCACCCGGTAGAAATCCATATATTCCTGGTAAATTCGGTATTCCTCCGTGTCGGAAGGGGCGGGAAGAATCCTGGTCACATATCCGGCCACACTCACCGCACCGGAGAATTTGAGAACGCTTACCCGCTTATTCCCCTCTATAATATAGTAGGAATTCATAAATTCACAGGCAATCACCGGTTCCCGGATGCCTTCTTTCAAGTGGGACTGGTACAGAGCGCACCATTTGGCCGCAAACTCAGAGTTTTCCTCCAAAAGGGGCATGAAATTAGACGCAAAGGCTTTGGTGCGCCCGGAACTCTTGGTCCCCTTAATCAACTCTGCGGGAATGTCAACAAGCCCCAGGTCCATCTCGCCTGCTGTGTCCGTGAAAGATAGAAGCTCATCCAGAACCGGAAGGTAGGGATAGCTGCTGCGGAGAAGGTCCTGCCGGTAAGCTTTTACAGCTGATTTGTGCGCTTTGAGGTATTCAGGTATGGGCATAAAGTTGGACTCCTTTCTTGGGAACTGTATGATACAATAGTTTAATCTTTCTTTTGCAGACTAAACTACCATACAATGGTGAAATTGTCAACGGCGCCCTTTTTATTCATCCGCTTTCCAGGTCAGGCTGATTTTTTCCATTTGCGCAAGGATTGCCTCCTTAACCGTATTGTTTAGATATGCCTGATTCAGTTTTCTTTTTGTATATGCAAGATAAGTACTCTTTGTCTCGTTGATTAAAAAAGCTGTAAAAAACCTTTCCCAGCTAAAATATTTTTCGCTCTCCACATAGTCATACGGTTCAGCCAGCACCTCAGTCACAAAGCTTTTTTCCAAAACACCCGCAGATAGAATCAGCCATTCAAACGATTCCGGCAAATATAGTGCCGCATTTTCCCGTTCTGCAATCAGCTTCAATACTCTGTCAATTTCAGAGCCAAAGGCTGCCCCGTCTGCAATTACAAGTATCTTCTCATTTTTGTGGACATTCAAATAGCGGAAAATATTAGATTTACCATTCATAGACTCACATTTCAGATGATTTTCTCCGCAAACATGGTCGAAAAACTGGTATCCAGAATTACTGTCTTCTGTAATCACAATTTCAGGAGCCACCTCATTTTTATACGTGTCTGAACCATATAATCTGTAGAACTCATGATAACTTTGCCTTAATGTCCCGTACTTACCTGATGTTCTGATTCCATAGATTTCCTCTACGCTGTATGGAAGCGTCGGCAGGGATTCTCTGGACACGATCACATAATAATTATCCGTTTTCTGAATCTCCCCGGCAAATTCTTCTGTTTTTATAAATTCATTTCCTTCATCAATAAACACGATACTGTCAGAGATCTCAGCCAACTGTCCTTTCCATAACGAGCCTTCCAGTACATAACATTTTTTGTCACATGCCAGCTTTACCGGAGTGCCTGCAGGGTTGTTTACATAATCCTGAATCATTTCTACAAGTGTGGTTTTTCCTGTTGCACTGTTCCCACGAACGATGGTCAAATTCCGCCGAATCTCAAAATCATATTTTAACCGTTTTGTAGAAACAATAACTCTGTGCTTCCCCTTCATCGCACCATTCCTCCCTTAAACAAACTCTCCAGCTGCCGACACCAGTTCTTCCATAGAGTGAACAATCAGATCTGTATTCAAGATTCTGACAGTAAAAGGTTCTTTACCAAAATCCATCAAATGCAGAAGATTGACTGTCCTGTCTTCTGATTCAGCAATTTTTAATAACCATTTTGCACAATTGTCACCACAGGTCGAAGCATTAAAAATTTTATCTTTCTCAAATTTTACAAGAATCAGTGTTTTTACTCCACCAGATAACCCGACTGGTGGTATTTTCCCTAATACCGGACTGTCAATTACACCACTGTCCAGGACAGTTGACTGATCTACATCCTGAATCATTTCTTTGACAAACGGATCTACAATCCAGCTGTCTTCGTAATCATATTTAAAATAAGCTGCTGTGTTATATACAGCTTCTTTCATATTTCCATAATAGATATTCAACATAAGGTCCACTTCCTTTTTTAACTCGGCGTGATTGCTTTGTCATTTCCCTGTTTTTATAGCTTACCGGCAGTTCTCAGGGAATGTGAATTCCTTAGAATCTATATCCGATATATCTATTTCAAACTTATATCTGTGCAGCTGGCATTTTTCGTCATCCTGGTCTGCTATCACAAGGAAATATTCCTGGCCCCGGCTGTATCTGCCGCTTTTAAGGGTAAATTTCTCCTGAATCAGACGATCTTTTGCATCTGGTGATTTTATATCCGCTGTGATGGGAACCGGAAAGCTGATCTTCTCCCCACGGGCATCTGCAAAAAATACTTGAAGTCTGCGGGGTTTTACCGTATCTGTTACTGGCTCCATCTGCATAAAATCAAGTTTCACCTCGATTCCTGTCACCCGGCGGTTAAAACTTGAAAGCTCTACGTCCACAAGACCTGTATCTTGCTTTCCCTTAAAAGTATTCACCTTAATAACCGGAACAAGCATCTCCTGAAGCGACGAACCTCCATGAACATAGTTCTGCCCGCCGCCAGGCATTTTGATAATATCCACGCCCATGGGTGTTGTTACATATATTTGATTCAGCCTGCTAAGATAAGCCATACATCTGCTGATCAATGCATCATTTTCGATAGGACTCCGTGACAGAAGATATCTCTTATTCATAAATCCTGCAAAGATCTGCTCCCGTTCTATCTTGTCACTTTCTGGCAGTTTATCTCTCTTATAGATAAACCCGTGATCCGCTGTAATCAAATACCTTGTGTTGGAAATATATCCGGTAAGCCTTCTGATAAGCTTTTGTATTTCATCGATTGCCTCCTGGCAGGCATTGAACACTTCATTGTCTGAACGCTGTCCTTCTCCCCGCTGATCAATCTGATTTTGATAAATATAGACCACCTCTTTATCCTGGAAAAGCTCTCTTATCTCTGCCCGCTTCGCATGTACAATCTTATCAAATTCATAACAGGCTGATTTGGGTACAGCAGACTGAAGGATTTTCTGCCTCTCGGCCATGCTGTTTCCACAGTGCATCTCATCCACAAAGATGTCCAGCGAATCATCCACTTTAATATCTTTATTGGGAAGGAGGGACGCCATGCCAAGGGTTGTTTCAGACGGCAGCACACTTAACATATGTCCCATCTTTGCCTCGCACTTCTCATCCAGCTCTAGATGTTCCAAAAGCTCTCTTGCACACTCATAACGCATACCATCGGAAATAACTACAATTACCCGACCGCCGCCGGACTCATTCATAAACGGTCTCACATAATGATGAAAGAAGTCTTCCTGCCGTACTTCTGGATAGGTATCATACGCTTCATCTGTAAGGGACTGGTTCCATTTATATGCAAAGTCGTTCAGGTATTGGTTGGTATACATATTTTCGACAAGATCCCTGATTTTTTCCATTCCTGCGTCCATTCCTGCCCGGTCGAGATAGTAATAAAACTTTCGATAGTACGTATCAATCAGGTATGTCCCGCCAACATAATCCTCAATGGCTTCTTGAATCGTTGTCTGATATCTGTGTAATGATACTGCTTTCAACAAATGGTACGCAGCGCTGAGTATCTGATATTTTTCTTTATAACTTTCGGAATAATGATAGCCGGTCTTTGTCCTTGTCTCACATATCTCAGGTATAGTCATACCGGAAACCTTCTCGTCCAGCATCTGGTCTTCCAGCTTTGCCTCAATCCAGCTGATCATATTCTCATCAAAATCAGGAAGTGCATCAGATGCCGCCACATCCCCAAGGGGAATCTCCATGATCAGACCGGAGACATTCAGTTCCTCTGCGGCCTTCCTGGCAAATTCATCATAGAAATTTTTAGACTCCCGGTTATTCATAAGATTCTTGATAAAAATTACCGCGTCATTTTTCTTTCTGGAAACAAAAATCTTCCAGTACTCCGGCTCATTCCCGTTCATCTGCGCATCCATATAAGTAACAAGCATGGTTACCAGAAACTTCTGGATCGTGGGTTCTGCATCCTGATAGCCAAACTGTCTCTCGCAAAGCCTCCAGAATACACGGTCAATCTTCTGATTTTCCATTCTTTTCATTATGCTGTTATCCGTTAATCCGGCAAGGATAGTCTTGCGCAGCATTTCCTCAAAATTTAACGTCTTAACTCTTGCCAGCACACAGAGAATCCCCAGCTCTATGGACTGATCCGTATAGTTCTCTATCTCAAGGTTTTTAAACTTCTGCAGGTTGCTGCCAGTCCAGAACTTTTTGTATTTCTTCACCTTATCCTGGCATTCTGGAGGAATTCCCAAATCACCCATAAGCTGAATGAGCTTGTCTGAGTAGAAATGTTCTGAATAGTAAAATATATCTGCTAAAGAATTCTCTTTGTCATCCGGACGGGGAAATGGTGCGTATAACAGGTAGCTGGTGGTGAGATCCTGATGCTCTAACAATAGTTTTGCCGCAAAGTTATTGCTTCCAGTAAGTTTAAACACTTTGCTGCCGCCGGACAGCTGCAGGTGGTCAATCTCGTCTTCATATGATGCATCGTCATCGTACCAGAATACAGTCTTTCGTTCTGAACTATTTAAGAGGATATTTAGTTTATCCTGTATTTCTTGTAAATTCATGTGCTTTTCCTCCGCTGCTTTGTGGAAATAAACAAATCTATTCTGATATTCTTCTTATTGGATAACTTCCATAAATGCTGTCAGCGTTCTTCTGGTGGCGGTATCTCCATTTGGATATTCTAGAGCGAACTTCTTAAAATTGCAGTCTTACGGTGTGATAAATATGCACAGTGGTTCC
>CAJURF010000063.1 GCA_910588825.1 uncultured Lachnospiraceae bacterium | reverse complement strand
ACAATAAAACGGTTGGGGTGGGCCCGCTCCCAGCTGGGATTGGTGTTGGTGCTGAACCGGGAATGGACCATGGCAATGGCTGACTCATAGTCTTCACTCTGCAGATCTTTATAAAACGTGCGAAGCTGTCCCACCAGAAACATTCCTTTATAGGCAATGGTGCGGCTGGACAGGGAAGACACATACGTATTGTCATTGCTCTGCTCAAAAATCCTGCGCACAATGTACAGCCTCCGGTCAAACGCCAGCCCTCTCTCCAGTCCCTGGGGCCGTTTGACAAATCCCTGCATAATACAGGGCATACAGGCAGCCGCCCGCTGGCCTAAAACCCCGGGAACTGTGGGCACTTCCCTCCATCCCAGAAACTTTAAGCCCTCTTTTTCCACGATCACTTCAAACATTTTCTTCGCCTGATTGCGCTTCAGCTCATCCTGTGGAAAGAAAAACATCCCCACACCATAATCTCTCTCTTCACCCAAAAAAATGCCGAGGGAATGACAGGTTCTGGAAAAAAACTTGTGCGAAATCTGTAACAGAATTCCCACTCCGTCTCCTGTCTTTCCTTCGGCATCTTTGCCTGCTCTATGTTCTAAATTCTCCACAATCTTCAGTGCGTTGGCCACTGTCTCGTGGGTCTTGATCCCTTTTATATTGACTACCGCCCCGATTCCACAGTTGTCATGCTCAAACCGGGGGTCATACAGCGTCTTCTCCATGTATAAACCATCCTTTCTATCTGGAATTCCTCTCAGAAGCATATTTACTATAACTCATTTTGGCGCAGTTGTAAACCTTATTTTTTATTTTAATTGTCAGATAAATTGAATATATATGATTTTATTATTTATTTTCTAATAATATATGAATTTTATATGTATTTCCCATCTTTTTTATTTTTCTTTATCCATTTACAGTGATGAGAAAAATATGGAACTATGTTATAATTAAAGCGTTAAAAATCTATTTTTATTTGTTAGATAATTTTTCAAAGATTCGTGCAACAAGATATGCAGTCCATATATTGCATCAATGCAATATCTTATGGTTCGAAAATTCGGAAAATTATGTAGCAAGGGAAATGAGACATTTTGACGGGCTGATCATCTAACAATTTTATTAAAAAGGAGAAAATAATGAAGAAAAACAGTCTAAAGAAAAAAACAGCGGCATGGCTGGCCGCACTGGCCGTATTCTTAACATCTGCAGAACTGCCGCTCACACAGCAGCCTGTGTATGCAGAAACGGCTGAAACCAATACCACTTTTGCCGCAGCCAGAAATTTGGAGTTTGGGTCATCCATGGCCGGAACATTATCCACCAGTGACAATATACGGTATTATAAATTTTCCTTAAAAGAGGCGAATCAACTGCAGTTAGGGGTTGAGCGCAATCAGGGCGGCTGGGGTGCCGTTTATATAAAATTTTATGACGCTTCCCAAACAGAAATCTATTCCGAACGTACTTATAATGGCTCCTTTTCACTAGGCCCCCTGTATTTCACTGGCGGAGATTATTATATGACACTGGCTCTGGACTCCTCTTATGATGAAACATTTTCATTTAGAGCAAATGTGGACACTCTGGGAGAAAACTTTGTCGAAACCCAGGATGCAAACAATGACCGACGGGAAAATGCATCTGTTATCGGCCTGAAAAAAACGTATAAAGGTGTGCTGGCAATAAATGACGATATTGATTATTATAGATTCCAGGTACCGGCCGCAGGGCAGATCAGATTTAACCTGACAAATGCTGCCGGCGATAGTATCAGATATACTTTCTACGATCAGTCATTGAATCAGGCTTATACGGACACAGTAATCCGCCGCTCCAAAACAAGCCCGTCTGTATCAGTAAAAAAAGGGATTTATTATCTTGCCATCGAAAAAGCAAATGTAAACGGGAGCGTTGGTTCTTATACGTTTTCCATTGATCATATGCCCCAAGGTGGAACATCTGGTTCAAACACCGGCAAAGTAACCGTAAAACAGGTGAAGATAAAAAGCGTACAAAACTCCGCCAGGAAAAAGATGACCGTAAAATGGAACAAAGTGTCCAAAGTCAGCGGTTATGAGCTTTGGTATTCCACAAACTCAAATTTCAAAAAGGGAGTCGTAAAGAAGAAATTAAGTTCTTCCGTGACCAAAAAAACCTATTCTGGACTCAAAAAGAAAAAAACTTATTACGTGAAAATTCGTGCCTATAAAAATGTAAATGACGGGAAAAAATATGGCAAGTGGAGCAGCAAAAAGTCTGTTGTCATCAGAAAGTAAGGGACTGTCCATATGCTTCCATTTCTGGAAGCAGCGGGCCGGGGCGGATAGATGATGCCCCAGCCCGCATGGCATCTTGCCGAAAAACCTTCCATTATCGCTCATAATTATGCTATAATAATGTTTAGAAAGGAGGCAGCCAAATGCCACAGATCAGACCAATTACAGACCTGAGAAATACCAATGAAATCTCTGAAATCTGCCACGCACGCCAAGAACCGATATTTATTACTAAAAACGGCTATGGTGATCTGGTTGTTATGAGCATCGAAACCTACGAAAAGATGATCGAGACCGCTGAAACAGACAGTGTAATTACCGAGGCAGAAGCAGAATTTGAACACAATGGCCAGCTCTTTGATGCACGGGAGACATTGGCAGCATTAAGGAGGAAACATTTTGATTAAATATAGCGTCAAACTGATGAGCCGCGCAGTACGGGACTTGGACGGCATTTATACCTACATCGCCGAAACCTTGTTGGAACCGGGAACTGCGCTCTCACTGGTAAAACGGATCGAAGAACAGCTTTACTCACTGGAGTATCTGCCATACCGTTGTCCTGAGAGAAAAAAGGGAACCTATGCCAATCGCGGGTACCGACAGCTGCTGGTTGAAAATTATACTGTTATTTACCGGATAGATGAGGCAAACAAGCAGGTTATTGTCATAACTGTCCGTTATTCCCCCAGCAGCTTTTAATTAAAATTACAAAATCAATCTTCTGTAAATTCAAACAATTCCTCCACCGCCACCTGAAAAACCTTTGCAATATCCATTGCCAGCTTCAAAGATGGATTATATCTTCCGTTTTCCAGATGTACAATGGTTTCACGCCTTGCATGCACCAATTCCGCCAGTTCACTTTGCTTTAATCCTGCTTTTTCCCGATATTCTTTAATCTTCGTTTTCAGAGCCATATCAGACTCCTTTACTGTCCATCACGCAAAATACTATGAATCGTATCACAGTTAATACGAATACCATTCCAACAAGCGCATAGCCTGCCATTCTTCCATCTAAGAATGTGACAGCACACGCAAATGCAATGATAATAACAGCCGCCATCATAATTTTCAATCCGATTGCATCTACCCTCCACAAATTCCGAATTGCCAGCTCGTCCTTTTCCTCTTTGCTATACTTACGAATACGGCTTGCCTGCATGATAAAAAAAACAAAAGTAAATACCATAACCGTATTCTGAATCGTTGTATAATAATTATGCCAATCTCGTCTTGCCCACATCCAGTAATAGCAGATAAGGAGAATTGCATAAATAATCTTTGTTCCTACCATTTCCTTTAAACTGACTTTTGCCTTCATGTTCATTCCTCCATGTGATATATTTTTAACTTTTCGATGTTATAAATATATCACTTCCCATGTGCTTTGTCAATTATGAAATGTTAAATATTTGTAATTTATCATGAATGAAGACACAAAAAAAGAATCCGGCTCTGCCGGATTCTCCGCGCCGGAGCACGGCTGCCGCCAACAGCCATCTTCCTTAGCGCGTAGTGCGCATCCCCCGGAGGGTTTCATCGTATAGGGAACGAAGTTTCCTATACGATGAAAAAGCCCCCTGCCCTTTGACAAAGGACTGATTCCATTTCTCACATTCCCTCCCGGTTCCTGATAAAATTGATAATGGAAAAGACCACAACCACCACTTCAACTCCCATGGCAACCAGCATGGCATATCCAAGCCCCACAGACGCACCTGCAGCCGATGCCAGATGGGTTAGAATCACGGACCAGCAGTTCGCCCCCATATGAAGGAGAACAGGCGCCCACAGACTGCCCAGCCGATAATAACAATATGCAAAACAGGCACCTAAAAGCCCTGCATAGATAAACTGCAGAACGTTTCCATGATAGAGTCCGAACAGAAATGCAGATATCCCAATCGCCCATCCAATTGGAAGATAATCCAGTAAACGCCGGAATATCAACCCCCGGAATATCAATTCTTCTGCCATGGGCGCCACAATTCCCGCCCAGAGCAGCATCCAGAAAAGTTTCTGATCTGTAAAAATCTGTTCCGACAATTCTCCATATCCGGGAAACAGCCTGGTAAACTGCAGCACCGCCAGCATCATATTCACCAGCTGGCAGGCCGATATTCCCAAAAGCAGCATCCACACCACTTCCCCCAGCCGCAGCCGTCTGCCAAATCCTGTTTTCTGGGAAAAGTTCCTTTTCCCTTCATCCCGCCAGAGCAGCCATCCGGAAATAGGTATAGTCAGCAGTCCTGTCACACCTGTAGCCGCCAGACCATATTTGTTCACACCTGCCATGCCCATCCCTGAAAGCAGCAGGAAAACCACCAATACCTGACTCACCAAAAATCCCATTCCCAGATGAATCCCGGCCGGATAAAGAACCCTCCACACTCTGAAAAACCAGTTTCTGCCAGGCAGAGGGTTTACGGAAAAAAACGCTGGAGCCCGTCTACCCCAGGCACAATCATCACCGGACCTGCCTGCTCCAGCTCCTGGACACTCCCATATCCATAAGAGACAGCTATACAGTCAATGCCTGCCTCCCGTGCTCCCAGGATATCATACTTTCTGTCACCCACCATCACTGCCTGGTCCCGGTGATTCTCCATATTCAGCTTTTTCAAAGCCTCCTGGATCACATCCCCTTTGCTGAGTCTGGACCCATCCATCCGGCTTCCCTCAATCACTGTGAAAAAAGAGGAAATCTGAAAGTAATCCAGAATCTGTTCCACATACATGAGGCCTTTCGATGAAGCCACGCCCAGTATATATCCCCTGCCTCTTAAATCCTCCAGAAGCTCACGGATTCCCTCGTACAATTGATTCTCATACATTCCCTGTGCCGAGTACCGTTCCCGGTAGTACACCACCGCCTGCCGGGCAGTCTCCAAATCCATCCCGTAGGCTTCCATAAACTGATCCAGCAAAGGCGGACCTACAAAAGCCTCCAGTTTCTCCAAATCCGTTTCCTCTATCCCAAGTTTCTGTAACGCATATTGAACACTCTTAGTAATCCCCTTTGCCGAAGCTGTCAGGGTGCCATCCAGGTCAAATAAAATAGCACGGTACATGTTCGCCTGCTCCTCTCCCAAGTACGGCGTTTTTGTAAATCCTTTATCACAAAACACTGTACTAAACTCATATCTCTTACAGTTCCTTAGGAGCTGCAGTTCTTTGACAGCTCCTTAGCTGAGATTATAGCATAGCAGGACCCGCACCGCAAGAAAAGCAGAAAAATGACCATTTATTCTTTCAGATAATCGATCTCTGTCAGGTTGATACCAGAAGCTGTAAGTATCACTTTTAATTCCGTATAACGTCTTTTCATTTTCCTGTATGCCTCAGAATCCTTATCACAGACCGACATATAATCCTGCAGCCTGGAAAATTCTTCAATAGATATCTTAATCATTTCTTTTTCAGTCATTTCCAACACCTCCATCTCTCACCGCCTTTTCATGAACCATTTTCCCTTATTATAGCATGGCTGAACCCACACCACAAGAAAAGTACCATGGCTCCATAAAAATCACCTGTCCGTCTTCTGAGAGAACCGATATCTCCAGGCAGTTTATTCCTTTCTTGAGAACCGGCTCCACTGGCAGGAGCCTGTCTCCCTCCCAGCGGCAGGCGCATTCTATGTGATTCACCGCGTAAGATATCACACAGATCTCCTGCTGACCTGCCAGCTGTACAGACGGGACTGCCCCGGATTTCAGCCGCGGAGACTCATCATGGATAAACTGTACTTTTTGGCGGCTGTCTCTTTGTCCTCTGTCCGTTTCCGATTGTCCAGCCAATGTCTTTCGTTTTTCAGATGATGTCTTTCTTCCAGCCGTCTCGTCATCCCCCTTTTCACTGTTATCCGCCTGAATAGCCCCGGATTGTGCTCCGTCCTTTTCAAGATCTGCTTGTTTCCCGGCCTGTCCTGTGGTTTCTTCCTGCATCCCAGCCGCCTGTCCCTGACCTTGGTTTTCATCTAAAAAAGTATTCCCATCTGTTCCTGATTCCTCCTCCGTGAACAGATACTCCTGCTCTGTGCTCTCTGTTCCCGTATAAAACAACTCCTCCTGCTGTAAGGACTGCCCCGGCAGATTCGCAAAATCCTGAATTACCTCCTGTGCAGCTCCCTGCATCTCCAACGAAGCTTCCCCTGTCTGGGATTCCTGCACTGGTTCTGTGTCCCATTCTTCATAAGAGATTCCCCCGGAGTTCTCCACGGGGATTTCTGTCACCTTTTCCCTCTTTGTATTTTGCGCCTGGCCCTGTTTTTGTTGCGTATCCTTTCTCTCCGGTTCCATCTCCACACCTGATTTCTGCCCGATTTGTATCTGGAATCCGCCCATATCCACTACTTCTGCCCGTATGGTACAGGTGGACATGCCTGCTGCCAGGATTCCCGCGCATAGCCATAATTTTCTCCAAGCCATATCAATCCCCCATTTCCTTCATCCGTTCCGTCCAAATCCGGTAATTGTATTCATCCTTATCTGATACTGCCCGCTCCCCCAACTGATAAAGTGCTTTTAACCGTTTCACGCCTGCCCCCATTGTCAAAAGCATACATCCGTAACTGCCATAACACTCCGCAGAATCCGGATAGAGAAGCAGCAGCTCCTGATAGATTCTTTCAGCCTGCTCCATACGGTTTTCTTCCCGATACCCCCGGGCCAGAATCAGCCCGGCGCGAAGTTTCCTATCTTGCTGCTTCTCTGCCTGGTAAAACAATTTCAAATTCTCCACCGCCCTGTGCAAGCCATTCTGCCTGTCCGCTCCTTCCTGAATCTCCGCAGTCTGCCCTAGTTTTTCCGCAAGATTTCCCAATTCTCTCCATTTCTGCTCCTCACTCTCCGTACTTTTCTGTGCTTCTCTCTCTTCCTGCCTTTGTCCCTGTCTTTCGAAACCGCTGGCAGCCTGCCTGTTCTCCACCATCTTGTCCACCGTTTCACCAAGTCCCGCAGAATACCCGGCGGCGGCGCACACAGCCAGTGCTCCGGTCAAAAGCCAAAAAAGCCTCTGGCTCTCCCTGTACCTTTTCATTTTCCGCAGCCGCTTCTCCACCTGACCGATTTCCTGATATCGCTTTTTCGGGGACTGACGGCAGCATTTTTCTATCACTTTCTTCCACTGGGAACCTGCCTGCCGTCCCAAAAGCAGCTCCCAGGTTTTCCCAAAAGCATAAATATCACATTGACAGGTAAACACTCCCTTTTCCTGTTCCGGCGGGGCAAATCCCGGCGTCCCCTCACAGATGCCGCCCCGCAGTCCGGCCCCGGCGCCGAAATCCACCAGGAAAAGCTTTCCATCCTGAGATACCACCAGATTTTCCGGCTTCAAATCCCCATGAACATAAGGCGGTCTCAGACTGTGCAGATAAGACAGTACCTGGCACAAGTCAAGGGCCCATTCCAGCAGAAGACGTCTGGATATGCCGCCTGTCCTGTGGAGTTCCCTCAAGTTTTTCCCTGGTATGTAATCCATAACCAGCCATAGATTCCCCCCTTCCTCCAGATAATCCACCACCCGGGGAATCATGGAGTGATCCAATGATTTTAAAACCGCTGCTTCCCCAGCCCTTCCATCCCCCAAAAGCTTAACTGCCCACTGCTTTCCCAGCCGCACATCCCGCGCCTTATAGACACTGCCGCCCCCTCCCCGGCCTATTTTCTCCAGAAGAATATACTTCTCCCCTATCATTTTTCCAACCAAACAGATACCTTCTCTCTATAATAAACCGCTTCCGCAAAAAGGATTGTTCTGCCTGAACAGGCAAGAGTTCTTAAGACTTTGTGTTCACAGTATACCTGTTTTTCTAAAATATGGCAAATAAATTTTCTATAAACTGACATTTCTGCCCTCAGAAATCTTCATAAAGGAAAGCCAGACGGCAGGAATTAAATTGAAAAGCACCCACAAAAATAGTATAATAAAACTCCGAAGCGTATTTGAAAACACCTTCGCAGTTATTGATAAAACCGAACCCACAAACGAGGTGATGCAAAATGTTACACATAGCTGTCTGTGATGATGACCATACTGCCGTGGAAATCCACAAAAAGATTGCGCAAAAATGTCTTACAGAAAGCAGAAGCACCGGGAAAATCACTGCCTACCATGACAGCGATAACCTGCTCTATGATATTATGGAAGACAATTTCTTCTTTGACCTGATCTTACTGGATATCGAAATGCCTGGAAATACAGGAATGGAGATTGCTGAAAAAATCAAGCCCAGCCTGCCGAATGTAAAGATTATCTTTATCACTTCCCATATAGAATATGCCATCGACGCTTTTGAGCTGTCTATTTTTCGGTATGTGCCGAAAAATGATATAGAAAAACGACTGTACGCCGCCATACAAGACGCGGTTAAGCTGATCCAGCTGGAAGAGGGAAAATCTTACATCATTCAGACCAGCAGCCGCCTTGAAAAAATTCCCTGCAAAGAAATCTATTACATTATAAGAGATGGAAAAAATGCCAGTATCTCTGCTTTTGGCGGGGTTTCCAAAGTGCGCAAAAGCCTGCAGCAGGTTTACAGAGAACTGGACACAGAAGAATTTATTTATATTGACCGGGGCTGTATTGTAAATCTTATACATATCATGCAGATTAAGGATGGTATGGCAGTTTTGAAAAACGGCGAATCCCTCCCCATAAGCCGCGCCCATTTACAAGAAGTAAAAGCTCAAATTAATCATTATTGGGGGACACATATATGATGGATTGTCTTATCTTATTGTCAAATATGGCAGCCGCAGGTGTGAGGGGCGTTATCTGTTTCTTCCTGATTTTCCGGCTGCTCTCATCCAGCAGACCGGGAAAAAAGGGGGTATTGTCTGTTCTGGCCGGTATCACTGTGCTCTCCGTCATACTCACTGTGACAGGGATGTCAGACTTTTACCGCATGGTATCAGAAACAGTTTTAATCGTTGTCTGCGCCAGCCGTTTCCAAAGAGCGGACACCAGAATGAGCCTGTTCATCAGTATTTTCTATGAGATCGCCCTTTCATTCTGGCAGTTTCTTTTTTCGGCATGGGCAGGGGTGCTCTTTTCCTCCCCGGCATTCCTTGATTCCAGAACCGGATATGGACAGATTGCCGTATGGCTACTGCATCTGGTGCTGGCTGCTCTGGCATGGTATGTGTTCAAACATCCGGATATGACTGGTGAACGTGCATTTCGCTCTGCCTCTGTGATTGCCATGGCAGGATTTCTCGCAGTTGTGACCTTATCCCAGCAGACTGCTCTTGCCATCCCTGACGACACACTGGAAATGTGGACAATTCTGGCGGTTGTCTTAATCATGTCTGTTCTGGTGTTCAACGTAAACCGGCAGTACGAAATGGAGAAGGAGCTGGCTGCGCTGAAATCCCAGCAGGCAGAGCTTCTGGAACGTGACTATACCACTTTGAACCATGCTTATGCAGTGAATGCAAAATTGTTCCATGACTTTCATAATCATATGGGCGTGCTGCGCCAGTTACTCACACATAAAAAAGCTCAGGAAGCTATGCAGTATCTGGACGAACTGCAGACACCTATACGGGAAATGACCAACACGGTATGGACAGGAGATGAAACCATAGACTACCTGATAAACAGCAAAGCCATGTCCGCCCAGGAAAACAAAATAGAATTTCAGGCACAGGCGGAATTTCCCCGCCACACCAGTCTGAGAAGCGCCGACTTATGCGCTGTCCTGGGGAATCTGCTGGATAATGCCCTGGAAGCGGCCAGACAGATCCCTGAGCCAAAACAGCGGTTTATTCACCTTACCATCCGCCGTATTAACCAGATGCTGGTCATAAAAGTGGAAAACAGCTTTGTGACTGCTCCCATTGAAGCAGACGGTGCCCTGAAAACCTCAAAAGACAGGGATGGACTGCATGGCTGGGGGTTAAAAAGCGCCCAGACCGCAGCCGAAAAATATGACGGCATGGTGCAGACCTCTTACTCAGAAAATACATTCCGGGCTGTGGCTGTCTTGTCTTATCAGAATCTTAAAATTTGACTAAGGAGCTGTAGTCAGCCCTGCGCTTCCTCAATCCTTCTGCGTTCAGCTTCAATCTCCTGCTGTAATTCTTCGGCGGTGGGCGGTACGTTGATTTTATTTCACGGCCAAAAACCTTCCGTTTGCGGACATTTTTGCACAGCCTCCCCTTTTCAGTTATGATATAGACACAACAAACAAAGAACAATTTTCAAGGAGGTAACAACTATGCGTCATGTATATATTCGTGGAATTATGGGGTTCATCTGGCTGGCAGCTGCTGTCATAAGCGGCGTATCACACAACTTTGAAATGGCTGCTCTCTATGGTGTTTTAGGTGGTTTGTTTCTGTCTTCTTCCTATTTTATTAGGAAATAACAAAAAACACCCCTTCCAACCGCCATATGCTGTTTGCCGCAGATCCTAGTACATCGTTTCATATTTTGCTGTTGGGCAAAAGAGGCTGCTGTCAATGCCACCGGGGTGGCGAATAAAATGACCGGCACAGCAATCAACATATCTGTCAATCCCTGAACTGGTTCACATGAACGTAATCAATATTTTTTTGTTTTGCACCCATCCGGGAGATATTTATCTGTGATTGCCATGGGTTGACTTTTCTCAGAAATGTGGTATTATATTATCAGTGGTGAGTCCTACCGCAAGTGGACTGCTAAAAGCGATAGCAACTCTAATGGAGTTACTACACAAATGGCTATGCAATAACGCATAGCCATTTTTTTACAAGGAGATATATGCAGACAAATTTTAAATTGTACAAGGTGGATATGAAATATATCCGTAATCTACATAATATTGACGATAAAGTACTTTCTGTTTCGCCACAGACAGGAAAAGATAACAGAGTTTTCGTGGGAATTGTTATTATTTGTGGTGTTCATAAATATTGCATCCCTCTGTCATCACCCAAAGAAAAACATAAAAAAATGAAAAATTCTATGGATTTCTCCAAGATTGAAATCAACGGAAAATTATTAGGTGTCCTTAATTTCAATTTGATGATACCTATTGAAGAAGCTCAATTACAACTTATTGATACCACCATCTTTAGAAGAGACAGGAATAGCATCAAATATTACAAAAAATTATGCAGTCAGGAATTGGAATGGTGCCAAGAAAATAGTGAAGTAATTTGTAATAAAGCTAATGTCTTATATAAAAAATATATATCCAACGAACTCTTTTCAGGCAGAAATCGCTGTCTGAACTTTCCCAAATTAGAAACAGCGTGTAAAAATTATAATGCAAAAATAAAGAATGTTTCAAAATGAACCCCTTTTGCCTTTTTACGTTTTCAAAGGTTAGCAGCCTTTTATGGTGTTTTAACTTCTTCTTTACCGGGCTTCCGGCAGTTCGCTGGCAGGTTCGGTGAGCAGGTATGCAAAATCAGGCACTTCACTGGCAACAGCCTCTGGCTCGTTAAAAATTTTCTATTACTTTTCTATCCTCTCTATCACGCAGCTGTGCGGTTTGTTGACATTGTCCCTATCATAATTGATTCCTACAGCCAGTATTTCACCCGCATATCCTTCTAACGCCTGGGTGTACTGCCTGTCTTTGATCTGCTGTATTGCTGTATGAGCTGTCTTGTCATATTTTACTTCTACCACAAGCGCCGGTTTATTTACGGAGGGCAGCGGCAAAAATACAATATCAGCAAAACCATGTCCTGCGGGCAGCTCCCTTATGAGCCTGTAATCTTTTCTTGCGCTGTAATATGCAAGGCCAATCGCACACGCCAGCGAATTTTCATCGTTATAAGTCAGAATCGAGGCCGCTTCTGTATGCGCCCTGTCAAGTCCCTCGGCAACGCTTCTTTCATCCCCATTCAGCGTATCTTCCAGCAATTTGTCTGATGCCTTTAAAATGCGCACAATTTCCGGCCAGCCGCTTACACTCATGGCATTTTCAAACTCTCCGATGATTTCCTTATTGGGGATAAACGCTTCTTCTTCTTTGGAATCATATGCAAGGTATCCCAAATGAATCAGCAGTGTAAGCACATCATCTTTTGTCCTGAAATTTTTCATATCATTCTGAAAACTCCACATGTTGACTTTGACGCGTCCGCCTCCGAGCATCCGTACAATATCTGACCGAAGCCCGTCGAAATCCATATCCATATAGATTTTCAGGGCTTCATAGGTCTCTGTTGAAGTCCAGTAATTTGACAGTATTCGGTTTTTCATTGCCGCAACGACAGACCTTGGATTATAAATATGTTGAAACTCCCGGAACTGATATCCATCATACCAGTTGCTGATCAGGGCAAAATCCATATCATATTTCTCGCATAATACTTTTACCTCATCTTCTGTAAAACCGGTATATTTCTCAAAAGCAAACTGGTCCGTCATGGAATACTCCCAGAACATATTCAGTGCCGAATGCTGGCCATACTTTTTCACAGGAAGAATACCGGTCATATACGCAAGCGCAACATACGGCTGGTCTTTTAAAAGATTCCTCAAAAAATCCAGATACTGTTTCTGCAGAGTTTCCGACTCCTGCCTTTCACGCATAACACACTCCCACTCGTCGATCAGAAAAATAAATTGTTTATCCGTTTTAGCATAGATTTTCCGGAACGCAGCGGCAAGTCCCATTTCACGCCCTTTTAAAACAGTTCCATACTCTTCGTTTAATTCTTCCAGTACTTCCTGTTCCAGATATTCTGTCACCTTCCCAGGAGATGCCTCAATCAGAAACTGCTGCATATTCAGAAAAACCACATCATACCGGTTCAAATGCTCCTTGTACGTTGGATTCCCCGCAATACTGAATCCCGCAAACAGCCCTTTAGAATCACAGCCGCAGCTGTAATAGGCAGCAAGCATTTTTAAAGCCATGGATTTTCCAAAACGCCTGGGCCTGCTCACACAAAGAAACTTCTGCTCTGTATTGATACACTTATTTGTCTCTGCAATCAATCCTGTCTTATCCACATAGATTTCAGAACGGACAGACTCCCAAAACCCCCTGTTCCCCGGATTCAGATAAACTCCCATAGATGCAGCCTCCTTTTCATCTTCTTAGTATAGCAATTCTCTCATACATATTCAATTATTTTCTGAATATGGAAAGTAAAGAATTATTACGGGGTGCAGTCCCTTCGTGCCGCAGAAAATTTTCGCATTACGGGACTAAATATGCATCCGGAAATTATCAATAGTCTCGCCTACATCAAAAAAGCGGCAGCCATTACAAACTGCGAGGTTGGAATTCTGGACAGAAAGATTGCCGATGCCATTGTCAAGACCTGTGATGAAATTTTAGAAGGAAAAAATTATGCGGGATATCAGACGTATGGATGAAGCGATGGGAGAAATGTGTTTTCTAAACATGGGAGGCACTGCGATCGGGACGGGAATTAATGCAGATCCTGCTTATCTGAAACGAATCGTCCCCAATCTGGCTGAGGTGTCCGGTATGGAACTGGTGCAGGCCTTTGACCTGATTGACGCTACTCAGAATCTGGACCCTTTTGTTGCCGTATCCGGTGCCATCAAAGCCTGTGCAGTTACCTTATCAAAAATTGCCAATGATTTCCGTCTCATGTCTTCCGGACCGAGAACTGGATTTGCGGAGATCAACCTGCCTGCAAGACAGAACGGTTCTTCCATCATGCCTGGAAAGGTAAACCCGGTAATCCCGGAGGTGGTCAATCAGGTGGCCTTTAACATTATCGGAAATGATGTGACCATCACCATGTCGGCAGAGGCAGGACAGCTGGAACTGAACGCCTTCGAACCTATCATTTTTTACTGTATGTTCCAGTCTATCGACACTCTGGCTTATGCGGTACAGACATTTGTGGATAATTGTGTTGCCGGAATTACAGCCAATAGAGACAGATGCCGTTCTTTGGTGGAGAACAGCGTTGGAATCATTACGGCCATCTGTCCTCATGTGGGATATCAGAAAGCGGCGGAGATCGCGAAAAAAGCTATGAAGACAGGAGAATCCGTCCGCTCTTTGATCCTCCAGGAGAAGCTGCTGACTGATGAGGAGCTGGATGAGATTTTGGAGCCGGTACATATGACAGAACCTGGAATTTCTGCCAAGGAATTGTTATTAAAAAAGGGATTATAGAAAGTGTGCACTTCCTGTATATTTTTAAAGATCGGACAAGATATCCACCTAACAGGTGGATATCTTGCAGATGCAGTTAACGTGGGAAAAAGCCAGGGCTTCAATAGCTTCTGTCTGCAAAAAAAGGAGTTTCCATATACTTTTTCACATCACTGATTTGTTCAAAATTGCCCAATGCCCACATTAACTTCATTACAAGGGACTCCGTTGTCATATCGCCGGCCACGATTGCATTTTGTTCCGCAAGTTTCTGGCCAACCTCATAAATATCCAGGTCAATCCCCTCATAAACACACTGTGTCGTGATCACAACGGCAAGTCCGGCTTTCACCAGCTCGTGTACTTTTGATACAATATCATGGTTTACATTGGGAATTCCACCGATGCCGAAGCTCTCGATAATAACGCCTTTATACTGTGTTTTAATAAAATCGAAAATTTCGGTTCCAATGCCTGGAAAGATTTTCAATACAAAAATATCCTGGCACAATTTTGTCGCCACAGAAAATGTTCCCGTAACCCGAGGCTTTAGTTTCTCCCAGTGGTCCCCATAAGTCAGCGCCTGATTATAGGTAATCCTTCCCAGCTTAATTTCCGCGATGACCGGGAAATTGATGCTTTTGAAGGCATCGGCACTTCTGGTTTTCACTTTCATGGCATGCGTACCGCTGATAATGGAGCCGTCAAATGCGATATAAATCCCCACAATATCTTCACAGGCAAAACGGATTGCATCAGAAAGATTTTTCTTCGCGTCTGTATACAGGGCCTCAATGGGAATCTGGGAACCCGTTATTACTATGGGCTTTTCCAGATTGTTCAGCATATATGTTAGAGCCGCTGCCGTATAGGCCATAGTATCCGTACCATGACTGACTACAAATCCGTCGTATTCTTCATAATGGTCATAGACTGCTTCTGCAATTTTTACCATCAGAGAAGGGTTCATGTTGGTGCTGTCCACACTCATGATAGACACGCCCTCCAAATGACAGAACGCCTCAATTTCCGGAATATAGGATAAAAGCTGCTTTACATCAATGGATGGCGTCAATCCATCCTTAGATTCCGATGAAGCAATCGTACCTCCAGTAGCAATCAAAAGTATTTTTTTCATTGATCTCACCCCTGCGCTTCTTCCAGTTTTTGATTTTTCAGGCTGTTTCGGATCTTATCATCATTCTTATTATCCCACATACAAAAGCCTGTAAATCCGAAAATAACCGCGATTACAATACATGCAAAGTTAAACCACATATATGGGATATATTCAAGTGTTGCCACACCCAAAATGGTGGCCATATAAATTCCATTGTCACTCCATGGCACCATGCCCGCAGTTAAAGTTCCGCCAATCTCCGCGTTTCGTGACAAAATTCTCCGGCTGTATTTCATCTCGTCATACTTATCGGCCATGATCTTTGGAGTCAAAACAAGCGATACATACATTGCGCTGCCCAGAAGGCATCCTAAAAACCCAACAATAATCGTAAATATGGTGAGAGTTCCCCCATTGCTGATCAATGGATAGACTCTCTGAGCGATTGCTTTGATGATTCCAACTTCATCCAGAAGGCCTCCAAACCCAAGTCCCATGATGATGATCGCAATGGACCAAAGCATGCTGCTGATACCTCCACGGCTTAGCAGAGAATCGATAAATTCCACACCGGTATTCATTTCTAATTGTACCCATGCTGTGGAGATAGCCTTCACCGGAGCCAGCCCCTGAAAAACAATCCCCCACACGATGCCAAGTGCCGCGCCCAGTGTGATAACCGGAAGAGAAGGCATTTTCAGGATCAACAGGCCTATTACAACAATCATGGGCAGGAAAGCCAGAAAACTGATGTTAAAATTTTCCTGCAGAGAAGCCATGACACCTTCTACCTGGGACATATCGGCAGCACCGCCTCCCAGTACGAAACCGGCGGCGGTAAATGCGATTGCCGCAACTGCATATCCAATAAAGGTGGTTGGCATGATTCCTTTCACATGTTCCACCACGTCGATGTCAGCCATGGCGGATGACAGTACGCAGCTGTCAGAGATTGGAGATAACTTATCCCCAAAGTATGCGCCGGAAAGAACTGCTCCGGCTGTGATGGGAGCCGGAATTCCAAGTCCTGCGCCAATTCCCATCATTGCAATTCCTGCCGTACCTGCAGTCCCCCATGAGGTGCCGGTGGCCAGAGAAGTAATACTGGACAAGATGAGAGTGGCTAATAAAAAGATAGACGGATGAATGATTTTTAATCCATAATAGATTAAGCTGGGAACAATCCCTCCTGAAATCCATGTTCCAACCAACGCGCCGATCACCAGCATGATAAGAACTGCGCTCATTCCATCATAAATGCCTTTGCAAAGGGCATGCTCCATTTCCGCATAGGAATGACCGTTGATTTTCCCCACAGCCATGGCCAAAAACCAAGCCGCCAAAATCGCGAGATGAATTTCAACCCCGAATTTATTGCACAAAAAAGCCATGATTAAAAAACCGCCTAAAACAATAACGGCCTGAAATAAACTGGGTGTTTTTTTCTGCATTATGAATCCTCCTGACATTTTCTCTGTTACATGTTTTGTGGGATATATCCTCAAAATGTATTTCTATTCTACATTTTTTTAGCAAATTATACAATATCATATAGAAAACCTATTTTTTTTGCCTTTTCCTCTCATTTTGATAGGAAAACCCGCTGCTGCTTCCTGGATTTCTGCGATTCTATTTCATTTTTTACAGCTCTCATTTTGAGAGCGTCATATCAAAATGAAATCCCCACAACATAACTATAATTTTTTCCAATATCTCTTCCTTATAACAGCAAATTCACGAATTTTTAGGTTTGAATTTATAGTATGTCTATGCTAAACTGTTTTTAATATACTGCCTTGGCCAATTTTATTGTGTAAAAGGAGCTGCCATGAATAATATACTATCAGAAATGAAACCTTCTCTTGTCCGTTATTCGGAGATCATTTCAAATATAACGGATTCCGCAGTATCCATCATTGATAATGAAATGATCCGGGTACTTTATGTAGGAGGAGACTGGCGGGATGATGTGGGTAAAAACTGTGCAGAAGTTGGACATATTGCCTATTCTGCGTTGAAAACCGGGCAGTCACAGATCATGCTGGAGGCAGCCGGCCATCCCAGTTGTCAAAAATGTACCTATCAAAGCCAATGTAAAGAGAAAGTAGAGATGTGGACGCCGATCATCGCCAACTACGAAGCATTGGGAACACTGGGTTTCGTGGCGGAAAAGGAAGACTCTGAAGAAAAAATTCTGGCTGATCCCCAGATTTACCTGGAATTCTTGGAGAAGATCGCAGACTTAATCGGTTATGAAGCCATGCAGCTGATGGAAAATCAACGTAATAAGGCTTTGATCATGCTTATGGAATCGGTATTTGAGCAGTACGATTCAGGTGTCATGATACTGAACCAAGATAACCGGATCTCCAAAATTAATAAAATGGGAAAAATTATTTTAAAGGAACAGTTCTATGATTTTGAACAATTTTCCATCAAAATCTGCTCCACAGGTGTTTCCATTCATAATTTTGAGGAATTTGAATTGATACAGGGGGAGGAAAAGCTTCTGGTTGCCGGAAGTTCCCACAAACTGAATCTGGGGGAATATGATACCGTGCTTTTTTCTCTGATATCAAAAAACTTCGTGCCTCTCAAAATAAAATTTCTTCGTTTCAGTCCATTATCGGAAATTCTAAAGTGATGCAGGATATACGCACTAAAATAAAAATAGCAGCAGAATCTCCATCCTGTGTCCTGATCTATGCAGAGGACGGGTTAAGTAAGAAGTTATACGCATATGCGATTCATGACGAGAGCGACAGGAATGAAAAGCCGTTAATAATTATCGACTGTCCGACCCTTCCCAGAACGAATGCGGAAAAATACCTTTTTGGCGCATTGTGGAAACCTATGACTGGCCTGGAAATGTTCAAGAATTAAAAAATACAATGGAATATGTGGTAAATATGTTGATGGATTCGGATACAATCCAGGCAGAGCTTTTGCCGGAACAAATCCGGCCAGTCATGGACAGCCAAATGTCTGTAGGGCTGACCCTGGAGGAGATGGAGAGGGAATATTTGGCTCGCGGGTATAATTTTAATCATCCGGTACCGCAATCCGGATGAATTCCTGCATAGCCCGGGTGAGATAGGCGTTCTTTTTATGATACAGATACACATCTCTCTGAGCTTCCGGAGCTTCAATTTTATAGTAAATGACAGAAGGATCTATGTGCAGATGTTTAATCAAGGTATCGCTGACAATGGAAATCCCCATCCCGAATTGGGTGAGGCGGTAGGTAGTCATGACCTGATTTAATTTTAATATGTAATTGGGCTGGATACCCGCCCGCTGGCAGATTGCATCAATGCGTTCTCTGGTATCATTATGAGCGCGCAGTACCACAAAGGGATCATCTTTGAATTTTTTTAATGGAACACCTGGAAATCTAGGATTACGGTGAAGATCATTTTCCACATCTGTAAATGTCAATTGATAGCTTGCCGCCCTTTGGTTACTGTCAAAAGAGACCGGAACTGCCAGCAGAAGATTCTCCTCAAAACATTTCTTCCTGTAGTAAATCTGTGGGTCCAAAACGTAATTGTCAATGATAATATCCAATTCCCCATTGAACAGCTTTTGTCCTAGTTCGGGCGTAGAACCCTCGTAAAAGTTCAGGTTCACATGGGGATATTTTTGCCGGAATTGTTCGATGAACGGCGGAAAGATAAAAGAGGCAAAAAAGTACGTGCCACCCAAGGCCAGGTGTCCGGCCTTCAGTTCATGGAGCTTTCCAACGTGATAAGCAAATTCATCTTCCAGATCCAGGATTTTCTCTGTAGTCCGTATGTATTCTTTTCCACACTCCGTCAATTGAATCGGGCTTGTACGCCGGTCAAAGAGTGGGGCGCCCACCTTCTTTTCTATCCGTTTAATCGCGGCACTGAGCGCCGGCTGAGAAATATACAAATTCTGCGCGGCTTTTGAAAAGCTTTGCTCTTTGTAAACTTCCATTACATAATTCATTCCATGAAACATATTGATGCCTCCAAAAACAACAGAGATATAATAAGAGCTGAAACGGCGCAGCCTGTGCCACGCCGAATCCTTTTTTATTTCAAAAATCCATTGATAATCTGTTCTTCTGCCTCTGCCTCTGTCAGCCCCAAAGTCATCAATTTGACAATCTGGTCTCCGGCAATTTTGCCGATGGCCGCCTCATGTATGAGAGCCGCGTCAATATGGTTGGCTTCCAGCTGCGGCACTGCCAGTATTTTTGCGTCCCCCATGATAATGGCGTCGCATTCCATATGACCGCTGCACATGGTATTTCCTGTGATCTTCGCGTCAAATTTCTGGAAGGAATTGTCTTTTGCCACTGAACGGGAGATCACATCTGTGTTTGCCTTCTCTCCATTGAGATTCACCTCATAGATACTGACCGCAGACTGATTTCCATGGGTCATCAGGCGCTCCCGAACCAGAAGTTTGGCCCCGGCTGCTAAATCTGCGGTTGTTTTCCGCTCTGTGGAGTCCACCCCTTTGATTTGAACCATTTCCATTTCCATGAGACTGCCCTCGTCCAGTGTTACTTCCGTACCTGGATTCAGAATGCGTTTTCCCTGGCCGTCTCCCGAGCCATAATGCTTTTCCACATATTTAATCTTGGAATTTTTCCCCACAAAGAAGCGGTGGATTCCGTCATGCTCCGAATCCTGAACGCCGCAGTTATCAATGCCGCACCCGGCCACAATGGTTACATCACAGTCATCCCCAATATAAAAATCGTTATATACAACTTCTTTCAGCCCGCTTTCACTTAAAACCACTGGAATGTGCACACTTTCGTTTTTCGTGCCTGATTTAATGCGCACGTCAATTCCTGTGCCGTTTTCCTTGGATATAATATCTATATTGGCTGTTGTATTTCTCTGTGCCAGCTGGCCATTGGCCCTTATATTATATGCCCCTTCCGGCACTTCATGAAGCCCTGCAACCTCTTCCAGCAGCCTCTGCTGTATTTGATCAATCATCAACTTTCACCTCCCACATTGTATTTTACACATTTACTTGCCATCGCCTCTGTACTCACCAGAGTGGGAAGAACTTCCTCTTTCCCGCCCTGTTTCACAATTTTTCCGTCCGCGATGACCACAATTTCATCTGCAATATTCAGAATACGCTCCTGATGGGAAATCACCAGAATGGAACCCTGACGGTTGGTTTTGCGCATATTTTCAAACACTTTGATGAGATTCTGGAAACTCCAGAGGTCAATCCCCGCTTCCGGTTCGTCAAAAACAGACAGCTTGCTCCCTCTTGCGAGAACTGTGGCAATCTCCACCCTTTTCAGTTCCCCTCCGGACAGACTGGCGTTCACCTCACGGTCAATATAGTCCTTTGCACACAAGCCTACCTCTGCCAGATATTCACAGGACTCTGCCACAGAGAGCTTCTTTCCCGCCGCCAAACAGATCAAATCCCGGACCGTAATTCCCTTGAACCGCACAGGCTGCTGAAATCCATAGGCAATTCCCAGCTTTGCCCGTTCTGTCACACTTTTTTGTGTAATGTCTTCCCCTTCAAAATAGATTTTCCCTGACGTGGGTTTATGAATCCCCGCGATTACCTTGGCCAGTGTGGATTTTCCCCCGCCGTTGGGCCCGGTAATCACAATGAACTTCCCGTCTTCCAGCTTCAGGCTCATATCCTTGACAATCTCTTTGGAATCGTCCTCTTCTGATACTTCAAATGATATATTTTCCAATTCCAGCATTTCATCACCTCTTCTGTTTTTCTGAAGGCAGGTTTCCTGAAAGCCTGCCCTCTCTTACATTTAGGAACTGCCACAAAACAACTTGTGCACTCTATTTTGTCTGCACAAGCTGTTTCATGACAGTTCCATTATAGAATATTATACAAGATTATAGCGTGATATCAAGTGTTTTTATTTCAAATACCGTTTTCGGTTTCCGGCGGTATTCTTACGAAACTTTGCCTCTGTTCTTTTCCTGGCACCTGTGATTTTTTTCAAAGATTTGTTGAACTGGCTCTTTGCCACCTGCCTGTTCCCCAAATAATATTTCGTCCACTTTCCGCCTGTTCCTCCCACATTTTTATTGATTGTCTGCTTTGCCGAGACCCTACCTTTCGCCAGCTGGTAATAAACAGATCTGTCAATTCCGGCGGACAGGTCATTTCCCACGAACACACCTTTTTTCTTATAGTAGAAAAATCTGTGGACAGCGCTGATGTTTTTTACCACCTGTATTTTACCGTTTCTATACCTGTACATCACTGTGCAGTCTGACCAATGGGGAATATCTATATTATTCTGGACAATCAATTCCGGTACGGAATCTTTGTCTATATAAGCAGTGGCAAACACACAGTTTTTGGCGGGAACCGTATAATTTTTGTTCTCTCCCCACTGTATGGTCTGTTTTGAGAGCATATTTTTATATGCTTTCATGGCTTTTGCTTTTTGCGATGCCGCCTGTACATTTGCCGGCGCTGCCACTGCTGTCAGCAGGCACAGAAATAACACAGTTTTTTTCAAAGTTTTCATCATCTTTCCCTCTCTTTCCATATTCGTAATTAGATAATTGCGAAACTCTACATCCCGCATAAAATCTCACTTTTTTCTTCTTA
>CAJURF010000062.1 GCA_910588825.1 uncultured Lachnospiraceae bacterium | reverse complement strand
GGTGTCGGCATGCGGGCACTTCTTCTGTTCGTTCAAGACCTTCGCGGCCTGTGTGATAAATTTCATTCTGCTGCCCCCTTCCTTGCACCCTTGCCAATCATTTGATGAACCCGATTTCTGACAGCGGCCAGGCCCTTAAAAGAATCCTGCCCACCACCATATCGCTGCCCACACACCCCACAGCCGTATTGCGGCTGTCAATGCTGGTGGCCCGGTGGTCCCCCATCACAAAGCACTTGCCCTCCGGCACCTGATACGGCAGGTCAATGTTGCAGTCCCCCAGCGCCTTCTCGCTGATGTAGGGCTCGTTTAACGGCTCATCGTTTACAAACACATTTCCGTCCTTGTCGATGTCCACCCAGTCCCCCGCCGAAGCGATCACCCGCTTCACCAGGATATTGTTGTTGTAGTAGAACGCGATGACGTCGCCGGTCTTATACTTGGAACTGCTCACCGCCACCACGATGTCCTCATTCTGCAGGGTCTCCGTCATGGAGGTCCCGCTTATCTGCAGCACCGGGAGCAGAAGCACCGCCACCAGCACCGCCACAGCCGCCACCACAACCAGCGAAAACACTGTGCTGCGCAGCACCCGGCCGTAATTCTTTTTATACTGTTCCTTCTTCAGTTCCGCCTCCAGCAGTTCAAGGCTTGGAACTTCAAGCTTCTTCGCTCCCATTTCGATTCCTTCCGTACGATTCCTTTCCCAGTCCGGCCCTCTGTTTACACTTAGGAACTGCATCGCTTATTTTTCAGCAGCTCCCTACGAAAATGCCTCTGCCCTTCTGCCGCCTTCCGGCTCAGCAGTGTCCCGGGCCTGCGGGGGTTCTTCGTTTAAGGACGCCTCCTGGGACTTAAGGGGCTCCCCATTCAGGGACGCCTCTTCTGACTCCGGCTTTTCCCCGCTTAAGGACCCGGCTTCCGCCCCAGGGGACTCCCCGGCATCTCCGGTTTCTCCGGCTTTTTGTACCGCGTCCCCTTCCCAGGACATTTCCGCCCTTTTGTCCGCCTCCAGGGCCCGGGCCAGCTCCTCGTCGCCCCCGTCATCCTCGTCGTCCAGCTCCAGGGGGTCCTCCCCTTTTTCCAGCCCGCACTGCACCCTCAGGTTATATAAATACTGATCCGCAGCCTTCTGGGCAGTCTCAAAAATACCGTTGAGCCTCAGCGCCGCCTCGGCGATGGAGCCTGCCTCCACCAGCTGGATGCGCCGGCTGGTCTTCCAGGACTCCATATCCTCCCTCAGCTTCTTGATTCTGGCATCTTTCTGGTCCAGACGGCCTTTGAGCTTATCAATCAGGGCATCCTTTTCATTGAGCCTTGCCTTGAGACGCTCATTGGTCTCCTGCATCTGCTGAAGCTGGGCACTGGTCTCATCAAACTCCGCCTGGAGCTGGAGATTCTCCTTGCCCTGGGCCACTAAAAGCTGCAGAAGGTCACGCCGCCGTAATTTATGGAATTCTTTTTCAGTCATTTGTAAGCCCCATTTCCGGAAACCTTTTTTACCTCATAATGCGTATTATGGTGTACTTTTTTTGCGAAAAGCATAACACCAAGCTAAGAAAAAAGCCCCTGGACAGACGTACCATCTCACAGCAGGACAGAAGAGCGGGGATTTCGAGAGGTTATATCTTGAATAACAAGATGTTTCTTTGTATAATGAAATCACATCAAAGAAAATACACCAAACCAGCCAGGTTGGCAGAAAGTGAAACATAGGCGATACTTTGCAAAGTAAAACATTACGAAAAGGGCAAAACGAAAAAACAAAAGAAAAAAAGCCTGCATTTGCAAAATATACAGCAAAAGACAGTGTATTCACTGCTCTTTTCCAGGATAAAAAATATCTGATGCAGCTTTACCGTGCGCTCCATCCGGAAGATACGAAAACTACGGAAGATGCTCTCATGGACATTACTATAAGAAATGTGCTCACAAATGGAATTTATAATGATCTGGGTTTCCGGGTTGGGGATAGAATTATGATCCTTGTAGAGCAGCAGTCCACCTGGACGATGAATATCATAGTACGTGCGTTTATGTATGTGGCGCAGGCTTACCATGATTATTCTGAAGCCCAGGACGCAGATTTATACGGAAGCAGAAAAGTCCACGTGCCGGAACCGGAAATATATGTGGTATTTACAGGCGAAAGGGCGCGCCGGCCCCAAAAGGTCTCACTCTCGGAAGAATTTTTTGGCGGGAAAGAATGTTCGCTTGAAGTAAAGGTAACTATGCTTTACGGAGGGGAAGAAAAAGACATTATCAGCCAATACGTTATGTTCACAAAAGTATATAATGAACAGGTACAGCGGTACGGAAGAACCCGGGAGGCTGTCACACAGACCATCCGTATCTGCCGGGACAGGGATGTACTCCGTGAATTTCTGGAGACCAGGGAAAAGGAGGTGATATCAATCATGATGGCTTTGTTTGATAACGAGAAAATCATACGCACATATGTTGAAAACGAAAAAAAAGAGGCCGCAAGAGAGGCTGCGAAGGAGGCTGCAAAATATACAGCAAGGAAAGCGGCAGAAAAGATGTTAAAGGGCGGGAAAATGTCTGCGGAGGAGATTGCTGAATATTTCTCAGACCTTTCTGTTGAAGATGTTCGCGAAATTGAAAAGGAGATGCTCCAAACCGTATAATCAGACAGGAACAGAACAATTCTTAACTGACTGGCAGGAAGCAAAACAGGGGGGTGATACTTTGCAAAGTAAAACAGCACGGAAAGGGCAAACCGAAAAAACAAGAGAAAAAAGCCTGCATTTGCAAAATATACAGCAAAAGACAGTGTATTCACTGCTCTTTTCCAGGATAAAAAATATCTGATGCAGCTTTACCGTGCGCTCCATCCGGAAGATACGAAAACTACGGAAGATGCTCTCATGGACATTACTATAAGAAATGTGCTCACAAATGGAATTTATAATGATCTGGGTTTCCGGGTTGGGGATAGAATTATGATCCTTGTAGAGCAGCAGTCCACCTGGACGATGAATATCATAGTACGTGCGTTTATGTATGTGGCGCAGGCTTACCATGATTATTCTGAAGCCCAGGACGCAGATTTATACGGAAGCAGAAAAGTCCACGTGCCGGAACCGGAAATATATGTGGTATTTACAGGCGAAAGGGCGCGCCGGCCCCAAAAGGTCTCACTCTCGGAAGAATTTTTTGGCGGGAAAGAATGTTCGCTTGAAGTAAAGGTAACTATGCTTTACGGAGGGGAAAAAAAAGACATTATCAGCCAATACGTTATGTTCACAAAAGCATATAATGAACAGGTACAGCGGTACGGAAGAACCCGGGAGGCTGTCACACAGGCCATCCGTATCTGCCGGGACAGGGACAGGCCGCCGCAAAAAAATAATAACTGTTGAGCAGTTACGAAGAATAGCATAGAAAATGTCCGGAGCTCTTTGAAAAAGGACTTCCCTCCGGACATTTTTTATATGGTATACCCTTTACTCATAACTGTTCTATTTGACAGAAATGCTCTTTTGTTTTTTTATGATAGCTGATCCCCACAGCCAGTACTTTTCCTGTATACCGGGTTTTTTCACCCAATCTTCCTCGGAATCGGAGGGCATACTTTTTTTGTTTGATCTGTCTAATTGCCTCTTCTGGTGAAGAATCTATTTTCAATTCAAGAATAATACTTTCAGCATTCTTGTGTTCAGGGTAAAAAATAAAGTCAACATACCCCTCCCCAGCCTTATCCTCCCGTTCAATACGGTATTTATCTCTTGCCGACAGGTAGACCAAATTGACAACTGCAGATAATTCCGTTTCACTATTATAGGATAAAATAGGTGATTCTGTGTCATGTGCAAATTTTAAAATGCGGACCATGGTCTGTGTGTCTCCGGCGAGGGTTGCTTTCAGCATTTTTTCAGACTCTTTTGCCAGGCTGTGGATATAGCCAAGGCTGTCTTTAGACAACAAAAGTTCATTGAATTTGTCCATTAATTCCTTATTAGGAATAAATACTTTACCAGAGGAGCTGTCGTAAGTCAAAAGTCCATAAACTACCATGGCAGAATAAATCTGATCTTTTGTACGCAATTCGGCAGCTGTAGCAGCATATTCCTGGATTCTCGCATCTATCTTTTCACCAGATATCATAAAAGCCAGGTCGTCACGAATATCTTGTACATTGTTTTTAACGTAGTAGAAGATCTCATCATAAGGCCCTGAATTTGTCCAGTAATTTCTCAACTGGTTATCAGTCAATGCACATACAATAGACCTGGGATTGTACAGCTGCTTTCCAGATGCGGTATGATATCCATCATACCAGAGTTTCAGGTCCTCTTTTGATATTTTGGGATACTTTGACGTACGCAGATAAATTTCAAAGAGACTATCCACTTCGGACTGCAGAAATCCAAAATATTCACTGTACATTTCAGCGGCAGCCATATCGTATTCTCTAAACATATTAATCTCTGAGCCGCTGGAATACTTTGCAATCGGCAGAACTCCCGTCATATAGGCAAATTCCACATATGCCTGCCCTTTCAGCATATCCCGCAAAAATCCAAGATAATGCTTTTTATCGCTTTCCGTGATAAAATTGCTGTGAAAGATTGCATCCCACTCATCCATTACAAAAATAAATCGGCATCCTGTTCTTTCAAAAACCATCTGAAGGTTATCCCAAACTGCCCAATCCATCCCAAGCTCCAGTTCTGGATAAGCATTTATGAGATCGCGGTTTATGCCATTTTGAATTCTTTGGATATATTGGCTGTAATGTCTGCAGTCCCTGGGCATTTTACTGAAATCAATGAAAATGACATCATACTGATTCAGATGCTGGTGATAATAGGGGGACTGTGCGATCTCGAGATTGTCAAATACCTGTTCAGCTTTAGCAGCTTTCCCGAAAAATGCCCCGATCATATGAGCCATAACACTTTTGCCAAACCGACGGGGCCTGGTAATGCAGAGGTACTGCTGGCCATCCATAATCATGGCGGTGATGATTTCATCAATTAAGGAAGATTTGTCTACAAAAAATCTGATCCTGGAGATATTTTTATATTCTTCAAAAGGCACTCTGCTATTTAAAAACATTCCCATAGCTATTCCCCCATCTTGCCACCCAAAGCACTCCCTGGGCAGTCTAACGGACTTTAATTCCTGATATTTTACTCCATTTTCCAGATATGGCGGTCTTTCCATCCATGTAGTAAGCCTGCACACGTACATAAACATGTTTTCCAGAGGCAAGGTCATTTACAGTTAAAGAAACTGCACGGCTTCCTTTGGCTGTAGCACTTTAAATGCTTTCGGCAAAGGTTTTCCATCATAATTTTTATCCAGTTCCATCCGGTCCAATGTATACCCATTGGGAATGGTTAACTCGAATGCGTACTGATTTCCCAATTTTAATGGATAGCCAAAGACCGCGGGGGATGATTCATCCATACCGATCAGAAAACGGGGACGATACTTTGCACCTGCCATATTAGATAATATCTTTACCTGAACTCCATTCTCATAAAGAACTGCTTTCAAATCAGCATAAAAGCCGCCTTCTAGCTTTTTTCCGGAATCCGCATCACGGATAGAGACATCAGCGGCCAAACAGCCCGTAGCATCTGCCCGAACTGAATGACTCAGAAAAAACGGACTGGCTGAAAATACAATCGTAAAACAAATCAGAAGTCTCCATATTGTTTTTTCATAGACATACATTCCCTCCTTTTGAAATGGCCCATAGTCTTTTTAATTTTGTAAATATTATACTTAAATAATAAAAAAAAGTAAATATATAGAGCGATTAATCACACAACTTTTTCTTAACGGATTACTATTCACGGGCGGTTGAATCTAAAGAATGTTTTCCTGAAACTCCCGGTCCAATCATTACAAAATATCAATATACTCACCGCTTAACGCCTTATTCATGCTTCTGACAGCGCAAAATTTGCCGCACATGGAACAGCTGTCCTCATGCTCGGGAGCTCTGCTGCTGCGCAGGGCCTTTGCCGTCTCAGGGTCAATGGAGCATTCCCATTGTTTTTCCCAGTCGAAAGTTCTTCTGGCGTCAGCCATTGCGTCATCTATATCCCTTGCATGAGGCACTTTTTTTGCAATGTCGGCAGCATGGGCGGCGATGCGGGAAGCCATAATACCCTGTTTGACATCTTCCAGATCCGGAAGCGCAAGATGCTCTGCCGGAGTCACATAGCAGAGAAATGCCGCGCCGCAGGAAGCGGCAATGGCTCCGCCGATGGCTGAGGTAATGTGGTCATAGCCGGGAGCGATATCTGTCACAATGGGCCCAAGTACGTAGAAAGGAGCACCTATACAAAGGGTCTGCTGAAGTTTCATATTGGCTTCAATCTGATCCATGGGCATGTGTCCCGGGCCTTCTACCATGACCTGTACATCTTTCTCCCAGGCCCGTCTGGTCAGTTCGCCGAGACGAACCAGTTCTTCGATCTGGCAGACATCACTGCCGTCAGCGAGACAGCCGGGGCGGCAGGCGTCCCCCAGGGAAATGGTCACATCGTATTCCCGGCAGATATCCAGGATCTCATCAAAGTACTCATAGAACGGGTTTTCCTCTCCGGTCATACTCATCCAGGCGAACACAAGGGAGCCGCCGCGGGAGACGATATTCATTTTCCGCTTGTGGCTGCGAATCTGCTCTATGGTTTTTCTGGTGATGCCGCAGTGCAGTGTGACAAAGTCCACGCCGTCTTCTGCGTGGAGCCGTACCACATTAATAAAGTCCTCAGCCGTCAACTGGGCCAGATCTCTCTGATAATGGATCACGCTGTCATACACAGGGACTGTGCCGATCATGGCAGGACACTCCCTGGTGAGTTTTTGGCGGAACGGCTGGGTATCTCCATGGGAGGAGAGGTCCATAACCGCTTCGGCCCCCAGATTCACCGCGGCCATGACCTTCTCCATTTCCATATCATAATCTCTGCAGTCCCGGGAAACACCCAGGTTTACATTAATTTTCGTGCGGAGCATAGAACCCACGCCATTTGGCTGAATACAGGTATGTAATCTGTTGGCGCAGATAACAA
Organism: uncultured Lachnospiraceae bacterium; assembly: GCA_910588825.1. Classification (GTDB taxonomy): domain Bacteria; phylum Bacillota; class Clostridia; order Lachnospirales; family Lachnospiraceae; genus MGBC164599. The sequence goes on along the minus strand of CAJURF010000062.1, from coordinate 15,451 downwards.
CCTGGCCCTTGGCGGTCAGTTCCCGTATTTCTTCTTCCGAACGGTATTCTTTTTTAGCCACAGCTTTCATTTCCGGGGTAATGATGCCTTTCCTGGCGGCATCCATCTGAGTCGTATAATTTCTCATTGCATCTTTTCCTTTCAAATAAAGAATTTTTCTTCCATAAAACGTGAGCTGAGATCAAATGTATGATCCAGCAATCCGGCTCCTTCCCCCAGGTTCAGCGCTGACGCAAGAGCGCCGGAAATATACTCTTTGGCTCTCCGGACGGACTGGGCAAGGGTGAATCCTTTGGCCAGGTTCGCCGCGATGGCGCTGGAAAGGGTGCAGCCTGTGCCGTGAGCGCCGGCGCCTGGGATGCGCTTTCCAGCAAACCAGCGGTATTCCCCCTTTTCATAGAGGAGGTCGTCTGCATCCTCTATGCTGTGGCCGCCTTTTAGAAGTACCGCGCAGCCCCAGGTATCCCCTATTTTCTTTGCTGCTGTCACCATATCTTCCCTGCCATGAATGGTTATGCCGGAGAGAACCTGAGCTTCAGGAATATTGGGTGTAACCACTGTCACAACAGGCAGAAGTTCATCTGTGTATCTGTGTATGGCATCGGCTTTCATCAGCACAACGCCGCTGGTTGACACCATCACCGGGTCTGCCGCCACATTTTCTGCATGATAATGCCTCAGTCTGTCCGCGATGATACGAATGCTCTCTGTGGAAGGCACCATGCCGATTTTCACTGCATGGGGGAAAATATCTTCAAATACCGCGTCTATCTGCTGCTTTAAAAATTCGGGCTCTGTCTCCTGAATCCCTCTTACGCCGGTTGTGTTTTGGGCGGTCATGGCCGTTATGACGCTCATGGCGTAGACACCGTTGGCAGTCATAGTCTTGATATCTGCCTGAATGCCAGCGCCTCCGCAGGAATCGCTTCCCGCGATAGATAATGCTGTCTTCACTGCTTTTACCTCCCTGTTTCCAGACAATCATCCACTGCGGCCTTCAGCCCGGCTGCTGCTCCCTGGATATCTTCCGCGGCAAAAACCGCGGATACCACAGCAATCCCGCTGATACCTGTGCCTTTCAGGTAACACAGATTGTCCAGGCCGATACCGCCGATGGCAGCTGCGGGAATAGAAACAGACGAACAGATTTCTCTCAGCTGTTCTGCAGTAATCCGGAGGGCATTTTTCTTTGTGGGGGAGGGAAATACGGCCCCGGCCCCTATATAATCGGCCCCGTCCCGCTGTGCCGCCCGGGCCTGCTCCACGGTCTTGCAGGTGGCGCCGATGATAAAGTTCTCTGGCACATTTCTGCGGATTTCCGGAACCGGCGCATCCTGTATGCCCACATGGACACCGTCCGCTCCGCTTTGTAACGCGGCGTTTACATTATCGTTGATAATCAGCGGCACCTGATAGCGGCGGCACAGCTCTTTCACTTTAACCGCTTCGCGCATCAAGGCATCTTCCGGAAGATGTTTCTCCCTGAGCTGAATCATGGTCACGCCGCCTTTTAACGCATCCTCAATCTGCTCATACAGATTCTGTCTGCCTGTCCACCTGCGGTCAGTAATGGCATAGAGCCGCAGCATTTCTTTTGTCACATTCATTTTGCTATTCTCCTGTTCTTTCGGGGACACTTCCTTACCCGAATTCCCCCAGTTTTTTGGACACATCGTCCCATGTCATGGCGCTGCTCATCACACAGGCTCCCTGTGCCCCGGCCATTCGCACTGCAGTTATATTCTCCGGGGTGATACCGCCGATGGCATATACGGGTATGGACACGTGTTCACATACATCTTTCAGGAACGCAAGGCCTCTCCCTGCGGTTCCCTCCTTGCAGGCAGTATCAAAAATGTGGCCGGCAGTGATGTAAGTGCAACCCAGACTCTCTGCCTCAGCCGCGTCTTTCACGGAATGGCAGGAGGCCCCAAGGATGGGAAAACCGGCCCTGTCTGAAGGGGAAAGGCCCCGCAGGACAGGCAGCGGCAGATGCAGGGCATTCCCATTCAGCTCTGCTGCAATGCCCGGAAAATTGTGGAGAATGCAAGGGGTTTTGTACTTTTCACATATTTTAAGCACCTGCACGGCCAGCTCTTTGTATTCGTCTTTCGTCAGGTCTTTTTCCCGGAAGATCACACCTGCCGGCCGGGCAGCGGCGATTTTTTCTATTCGTACCAGAAAGTCTTCCCTGCACAGGTGCCGGTTGGTTACACATAAAATATCACACATACAGATAATCATTCAGCACAGGCTGCAGTCCCTCCTGGGAAATATCTCGATACATTCTGTCAAGACTGCGGTTATCGTCGATTTCAAACTGCTCGTCCCCCTGTGCCTGGCCAGGCTCCTTTCCCGTATATTTGCTCTCGTGGTCGCCGATGCCTGTGGACACCCCGGCAGATACCTTCGTGGCGGCAATCTTTACAATGCCGTCCCGGAACCGGGCGCTTTCACGGGATGATACGGTAATGCCCACAAAAGGCAGAAAGATGCGGTAAGCGCAGATAATCTGGCAAAGCTGCTTTTCGTGCACATCCTGTGGATGAATCTTATCATTGTTGATAATGGGCCGCAGTCTGGGACAGGACAGGGACATTTCTGCATGAGGGTATTTTCTCTGCAGGTAATACACGTGCAGAGCGCTGGCAAGGGCATCCCTGCGAAAATCCGAAAGCCCCAGAAGTGCCGAAAAGGCTGCCCCCCGCATACCGCCCATAAGAGCACGCTCCTGAGCGTCAAAGCGGTAGGGCCACACACGCTTATGTCCGAAAAGATGCAGCGCTTCATACTGATTGACATCGTAGGTCTCCTGAAACACGGTAACATAGTCCGCGCCGCACTGGTGGAGATAGCGGTATTCATCCGTATTGACTGGGTAAATCTCAATTCCCACCATGCGGAAATATTTCCCCGCCAGACGGCAGGCTTCTCCGATATACTCCACGCCGCTTTTGGCCCGGCTCTCACCGGTGAGGATGAGAATTTCCTCCATACCGCTTTGGGCAATGACCTTCATTTCCTGTTCGATGCGCTCCATGTCCAGCTTCATCCGGCTGATATGGTTATAGCAGTTAAATCCGCAGTACACACAGTAATTCTCACAGTAATTGGCAATATAAAGAGGCGTGAACAGATACACCGTATTGCCAAAATGCTTACCGGTTTCAATCCGTGCCCTCTGAGCCATCTGCTCCAGAAACGGTTCCGCCGCAGGGGACAGCAGTGCTTTGAAATTTTCTACAGAACAGGTTTCGTGTCTTAAAGCCGCCTGCACATCTGCGGCGGTATATTTGGAATAGTCATAAGAATGCATCTGTTCCATGACCTTTTCGCATATATCCGACTGGATTTTTTCCATACCAGGCAGATACTGCATGGGGTCTTTGCGAAAGGAGGGGTCTGTCTCCAGCCGGTGCTTTTTCGCCAGCGCTTCCGGCGTCAGGTGCCTGGAATCTACAAGAAATTGATTTTTCATAATTTTGGCCCCCTTCTAATCCCGGAGGAATCCGGTCAGTGGGTCCGAGGCCGCCGCTCCCCGGGTGAGCACCCTGCCAAGCCCGGCCAGATAAGCCTTCCGCCCCGCCTCAACCGCCTGGCCGAAAGCCGAGGCCATGGCGGGGATGTCTCCGGCAGTTGCCAAAGCCGTATTCGCCATAATAGCCGCCGCCCCCATTTCCATGGCTTCACACGCCTGGGACGGCCTGCCGATACCGGCATCCACAATAATAGGAAGATCGATTTCATCAATCAGAATCTGAATAAACTCTTTGGCTGCCAGCCCCTTATTGGAACCGATGGGAGCCGCCAGAGGCATAACTGCCGCGGCCCCTGCATTTGCCAGATCCCGTGCAGCATTCAGGTCAGGATACATATACGGCATAACAATAAATCCCTCTTTCGCAAGAATCTCAGACGCCCTGATCGTCTCCTGATTATCCGGGAGAAGATACTTTGAGTCGCGCATAATCTCTATTTTGACAAAATCTCCACACCCCAATTCCCGTGCCAGCCTGGCAATGCGGACTGCCTCCTGGGCAGTTCTCGCGCCGCTGGTATTGGGAAGCAGTGTGACACCTCTGGGAATAAAGTCCAGAATATTTTCCTGCTCCTTTGTATTTGCCCGGCGGACAGCCACGGTGATAATTTCCGCTCCTGCATCCTTTACAGCCGCTTCAATAAGCTTCAGGGAATATTTCCCTGAGCCTAAGATAAAGCGGGAGTGAAATTCATGTCCGCCGATCATAAGTTTGTCGTCATTCATGTGATGTCCCTTCTTTCTTTTCTTTTTTCACCAGGTAAACCTTTGCTGCCAGGCACTATCTTTCCCGCGCCGCGTCCGTTTCTGAAGATGCGCTACGCCTGAAGCTCACCTGCTAAGATGCGCAAAACCATATGTGCCTGATGGGCAGCGCAGAGCATAACCCGGGAAGACACAAGGCCCATGCCGGTGTCCGCGTCGCTGACGCCATCCCCGCATAGATAGAAACGCTCTGTAATCCGGCGGGTCTGAATCTGATTAGCGCTCCCAAGTCCTGCCATGCCGGAGGCCGCCACAAGATATTTGTCCGGCATGGTTTCCAGAACCGTATTGGCAAGCATGGCCTTACACCCGGCATCGTCAAACGCCTCGCAGATAATATGGGCGCCCCTTAGCAATTCTGCCGCATTCTCCCTGGTGATGGAGACAGTATGTATCTCCAGTTCTGTATAGGGCGCGATTTCCGCTATGTTTGCAGCCAATGCCTCTGTCTTGTACCGGCCTGTTTGGGATGCTTTGTACTGCTGCCGATGCAGATTGGAAATATCCACCCTGTCGAAATCAATGAGCGTCAGCTTCCCAATCCCTGCCCGGGCAAGTGCTGTGGCAATGTTCGAACCCAGACCACCCAGACCACACACAGCAACAGACGTGGAAGAAAACGCTTCCTGCAGCCTGGCGCCGTGCCGCTGATTCAATGCCTCCTCCATTTCTTCCTTTGTGGGTACCAATTCAGCCTCCTCCCACGAAACTGACCACTTCCACACTGTCGTTTTCCGTCAGTACTGTCTCAGAAAACTGCGCCCGCGGCAGAATCTTTCCGTTTCGCTCAACTGCAATACGCTGGGTGTCATAGCCGGCATCATGAACATATTCCGCCACTGTTTTCCCGGCAATATCAAGATATTCCCCGTTGATTTTCACCATATCCTATCCTCCCGAAGTTTCTTAGGAACCGTCCATAAATAATGTTTAAAGACATTTCCTTATACGACAAAAAACGGAAAGCTGCCGTCTGGTCAACTTTCCGTTAAAAATATACGTATACTCAGTTATCCCTACGTTGGCATTATCCAAATCAGGTTATCGGTCGAAGGTCATACCTTCCTCTCAGCCTGTCATACAAGCTCCCGTCTGTTTAATTGTTGAGTGCATTATACATGGTTTGTGAGGAAATTGCAAGGGAAAAATTGCGGTTATCTATGAAGATGTTAACGAAAAATCCGCACATTTAATAAGAAAATTCATAAAATATACCAAAATCTTAACAGGAGATTCAAGATGTATTTGAGCTTTGCTATCATATTTTTTATTCTTCTGATACTGTTTTTCCTGGGCTACGGGCACAGGGCCAGAATCATACGGAAAATCCGCTGTATGCCCGCCTCCGAAAAATGTTCGTTATTAAATGATATCATCCGGCCGTTTGGCTATGCCTATATACCCAAGTGGGACATTTTCACCTCACGGATTGACGCCTGGCAGAGAGAGTTCGGGTATTGTGATTTTTATGACAAATCGGCTGTTCATCTGCACATGGTGCTTGACTGCCTTCCCGTCTATTTTGATTACAAGGGGGAAACATGGCTCATTGAATTTTGGAAAGGGCAGTATGGGATTAACACAGGCTGTGAAATCGGTATCTATCATGCAGGACGCATTTTGGACCGAAATGAATGGAAATCTGCCCATTTCCACAGTGTGAAAGACCATCAAATGCTGAAGATTTCCCTGGTGCTCTCTGCAGGCAGCCGCATCATTGCCAGACTTGGGGCCAGGCATTGGTGGCTGACAGCCTTTTGCCTGGGAACATTTTGTCCGCCCTCCTATCTTACACTTCATGCTCTGCTGAATTTCCCCGATTCTGAGATGGCAGATGCTTTCGCACAGGGACTGATGAAGGCAGGGGTGGATTCCGGGGATATTAAGAGACACAGGAATCTGATTTCTTATCGTTTTCTCACCTCCGGACATGTACAGGGGCTGCACGCACGCATGGTCCAATGGGCAAACCGATTCTGGTGCAGGGTCTACCTGTCAGTCACCCGGCCTTTTGTCTTGTCCATAGACAGAGTTCTGTACCTGTATGAATTTCTGCCTTTTGCGTTCCGCAAAATGCTGCGTATCCGGAAGTTTAAGCATAAAAGGGGAAAGGCGGGGATTTCATGAGTGTCCATTCCCGCCTAGACAAATCTTTCGAAGAAGCGCCCAGGCTTCCCCTGAATTACCGCAGTAAATATGTGCTGGTCAGCGACTGCCACCGGGGCACCGGAACCACCAATGATAATTTTCTGAAAAATCAGAATTTATATTATGGCGCCCTGCAGTACTACTACAGGCTGGGGTATACTTATATTGAACTGGGGGACGGTGATGAACTGTGGGAAAATAAAAATATGGGCCAGATTATATCCATACACAGCGATATTTTCTGCCTGCTCTCTCATTTTCACAGGCAGGGCCGCCTTTTCATGCTTCATGGAAACCACGACATGATCAAGAAGAACAGCCATTTTCTCCAGAAAAATTACAGCCAGTATCCTCGTATCTGCGGGAATAATCCCCATCTGGAGAAAAGTCCCCTGTTCCCAGGCCTGAAAATTTACTCCGGCATTATTCTGGAGAATGCAGTTCCCGATTCCAGAGATCTGTATCTGACCCACGGACATCAGGCAGATGTCTGTAATTCTGTTTTCTGGCGGGTCTCCCGTTTTCTTGTGCGGCATCTCTGGAAACCCCTGGAACATTTCGGGGTTCTGGACCCCACCAGCGCCGCGAAAAATTATACCCGGAAGCAGAAGACAGAACGCCGCCTGTACCAGTATGCCCAGCAGGAAAACCGCATCCTGATCACCGGCCATACCCACCGGCCGTCTCTCTCAGAAGACGATCTCAGCTACTGCAACTGCGGAAGCTGTGTCCATCCCAGCTGTATCACCTGTCTGGAAATCGAGCACATGCGCATCCGTCTGGTGAAATGGCGGCTTGCGGTAAAGCCGGATATGAGTCTGTACGCGGCCAGAGAATTAATCAGCGGGCCGGCAGCCGTGGGGAAATGACTACTTTCCCCGCGGCTTCTTTTTTATCTGATATCTGAGACACGCTCTAATACATATACGCATCCTGATAATTACTTCCGTCCCCAATAAAGGAACTTTCCGCTCCGTTAGCGGCGAAGGTCAGATCCATCCGGGTCCACTGATCTTTCTGCGCTTTAAAGCCAACTGTGACCCACCCGGTCTCTTTTGTATAAAACATATTCCAGGCGTGGTATAGATTATCCGGGGACACATACCCGAAAATCACCCTGGTGGGAATCCCCTGGCTGCGGAGCATGGCTGCCGCCAGGGAGGCGTAATCGAAACAGATGCCCATCCCTGTCTCCATGGTCTCATCCGGGTTTGGCAGATATCCAGACTGGACATTAGCCGCTTTTGGAAAATCATAATCTACTGTTTTACAGATATAATCATACACTCCGGACACTACCTCCACAGCATTTCCCGCCTTCTTCGCCAGCTTGGCGGCTTTCTTGACACACTGGGAATCCTTGGTGTAATTCACATAGGCACTGGGCCGCAGGAACGGCTGGAATTCGTCGGATATGGCAACCTCTGCCTCAGCGATGTAGAGCTGGGCGTATTGGCTGTCTACCACATTTTCCATTACGCGGAACATATAAACACCGTCTCCGCCCTGGAGAGGAAAGACCGAGGGAGTTCCGTCGGAGGCAATATCATACGTATACGTACTTTCCCCTTTTGTCACCTGAAATTTCAATCTGGCGGGAGACCAGGCGGCTATTGCCACATAGCCGTCTTTCGTGGCGGAGAGATCCAGCAGCACATTGCCGTCGCCCTGAGCCAGTTCCGCGTGGAAGGCAGATCCGGCAAACCCCGGAGCTTTGTAGCTTTTCTTCTTTTTGGATTTTGTTTTCTTCTGGCTTTTGGTCTTCTCTATCTTCTTGCCTTTTCCGTCGGCTGTGGAATAGGTATACACCGCCGCCGGAGCCTCCTGGTCTGTAAGCTGACTGGAGACTGCCGTCTCTTGTCCATCTGTCCGGCTGTGGGCACATCCGCCCAGGAAAAGTAAAAGGGCAGCCAGCAGACAGAAATATTTCGTTTTATACACCATTTTATACCACCTATTTAGCATGTTTCCGGGATATCCGGCACCACAGGACTGTTAAAAAGCTCAAACGGGTCGATATCAATACATTTGGATTCGTCCCGATTCCCTTCTAAATCCCATGCAGCAGTATATCCGATTACTGTCAGGGTTTCTCTAAAGATATTTTTGTCCTTCAGCACTTCAAAAACACCGCCTTTTTCAATCAAAGGCTTCATCCCCTTCCTTAAATTATTTCTATTCGCAAAGCGGAACAATCCGCTGTCTGTCAACATCCACCAGCCCCTGAGTCGTGATTTTCAAATGGGGGATGACGGGCAGGCTTGTGAATGCCATGAGCATAAACAGCTCTACATCCCCAGGCACCCCCAAAAGCCGCTCGCTCTCCCACAGTTTCTGATTCTGCTCTGCCACAGCAGGGGCTGAAGCCTCCGACATCAGACCAGAGACAGGCAGAGGCAGTTCTGCCAGTATATTCCCGTCAGCTACGGCTGCGCAGCCGCCTCCCATTTCCCGGACGCGGTTTCCCGCAGCAGCCATATCTGCTTCGTTTGTGCCTATGATAATCAGATTGTGGGAATCATGGGCAATGGAGGAAGCGGCCGCCCCTCTTTTCATGCCTGTTCCGGAAATAAAACCAATGCATTTATGGCCTGTATTTTTATGCCGTTCTGCCACAGCGATTTTCAGAATATCCCGATTCAAATCCACTCCGCCTTTTTTATCAAAGTCAATGTCTGTAATCCAGTCCTCTGTAATCAGCTGATGCTTCACCAGACGGATCACATGGCATTTTTGCTTACCCGACTGCTTCATATAAAAGTCTCTTTCTGAAAGCACATTAATATGGAAAGAACTGCGTACATTTTTCTCCAAATCCGGGCAGACAGCAGGGGGATTCCAGGGGTGCATGCGTCCATTTTCCACAATCATGCGCCCTTTTTGGTATACATGGCGGATTCTCACCTGATGGAGATCATCCAATACCAGAATATCCGCTGTGTAACCCGGAGCAATGGCTCCCACGCCGCAAAGCCCGAAACATTCCGCCGCCCACAGCGTCGCCATGCGGATAGCGGTGATGGGATTCCTTCCGTCCTGAGCAGCCATGCGGATAGCGGCGTCTATATGTCCGTTGTTTAATAAATCAGCCGCATGTTTATCATCGCTCACCAGCAGACACCGATGTGCCCATGGCTCCTCCAGCAGAGGAAGCAGATCCCGGAGATTGGGGGCCGCCGTCCCCTGGCGGATCATCACCCGCTGGCCCTTGCGGATGCGCTCTTTCGCCTCCTGGACAGAAGAACACTCATGGTCATCTCCAATACCTGCGGCAATGTAACAATCCAGCTCCCTGCCAGAAAGCAGCGGGGCGTGGCCGTTTACCGTCCGTCCGTGGCGGATAGCTGCGCGGATTTTTTTCATAATCTCTCTATCACGGGCTATGACACCTGGATAATCCATAACCTCCGCCAGTCCTAACACCCGAGGGTGGGAATAGAAGGGCTCCAGGTCCTCTGCGGTTAAGACAGCCCCGGACTCGTCAAAACCTGTGGCCGGAACACAGGAAGGAAGCATGATATAAACAGTCATTGGAATCCCTTCACTGGCCTCCAGCATATAACGGATTCCCGCGGCACCGCAGACATTGGCGATCTCATGGGGGTCCGCCATCACAGAAGTGGTGCCGTGGGGAAGCGCTGCCCGGGCAAATTCCCCAGGCGTAAGCATGGTGCTTTCAATATGAATATGCCCGTCAATGAAGCCGGGGCAGATATACCTGCCTGACACATCCTGTGTCTCATCTGCATCCTGCTCATTATAATCTCCCACCCCCACAATCCTGTCATCTTCCATCAGTACCTGTGCCTGCTCTTCTTCTCCGGTAAATACGTTGATAACTGTTCCGTTTTTTAATAAAGTCCGCATCTTTTCCCCCGAAATCAATTATTTTTTACATATGTTCCCATAAAACCTGTGGCAGTGGTGCCTGGATTTTCATGGAATTCTCTTTTGTATATGGTAGCATAAGTTTGGGATTACTTCAATTCAAAAATGTTTTGTAAGGGGAGGTTATAATGGCGGCAAAATCAGCAAATCTGGAAGAAGCAATCATGTCTCTAAATAAAATGCCTTACAGATTCTCCGCGCCGGAGCGCGGCTGCGCCAGCAGCCGGTTCCTCCTAGCAAAAAACCGGCTGCTTTTATACAGATATCGTGCCAATGGCTGCTACTCCTTTTTCTCTGCCAGGAAATCCAGTTCCAAAGGCTTATCCAGCTCATCCGGCACGTATTTTCCATTTTTCTTCCGCTGTCTGACACATTCGGTCAACAGGTACTCGATTTGGCCGTTGACTGAGCGGAAGTCATCTTCTGCCCAGGCGGCAATGGCATTGTACAGCTTGGTGGAGAGCCGCAGCGGCACCTGTTTTTTCTGTTCCGCCATGCTAGTACAGGGTGCCGGAGTTCACCACCGGCTGGGCATCGTGATTACCGCAGAGCACCACCAGCAGATTGGAAACCATGGCGGCTTTCCGCTCCTCGTCCAGCGTCACGATGTCGTGTTCGTTCAGCTGTGCCAGCGCCATCTCCACCATACCCACAGCGCCGTCCACAATAGTTTTTCTGGCATCCACAAGGGCTGCGGCCTGCTGGCGCTGCAGCATGGCAGCTGCTATCTCCGGAGCATAGGCCAGATAAGTAATCCGCGCTTCCACCACCTCTATGCCGGCATCTTCCACACGGTTCTGAATCTCATTACGTATTCTCTCAGCTACAATCTCACTGGAACCCCGCAGACTTCCCTCATCTGCCACCCCATCACCTGTCGTGTCCACATTGGGTGCCACGTCATAGGGGTAAAGCCGCACAATGTTTCTCAGCGCGCTGTCACACTGGAGGGACAGATATTCTTTATAATTATCTACATTAAATACCGCCTTAGCTGTGTCTGTCACCCGCCAGGTGACGGCAATCCCGATTTCCACCGGATTTCCCAGACAGTCGTTGATTTTCTGGCGGGTGTTGTTCAGAGTCATGATTTTCAGGGAAATCTTTTTCTCCGCAGCGGCTTCCTGTTTTTGCGCGGATTCACCGGCAATGCCTAATTTTGACGGGCGCACATCCCCGCTCTGGCTCAGCTTCGTCTTCCCCGCCGGGTTGATGGAAGAACAGAAAGGATTTACCCAGTAAAATCCCTCATCCTTTAAGGTTCCTGCATATTTTCCAAAAAGGGTCAGCACCAGCGCTTCCTGGGGTTTTAATACTTTAAGCCCCATAAGAGGAATCCAGGCGACGGTAAGCAGGAAAATCCAGACAACTACACTGCTGCTGCCGTTGTTTATAGCAAAAATCAGCCCCGCAGTCAGAAGCAGGTATAAAACAATTTCCCCCAACAGAACTGGCATACCTATTTTCCGATTAGTCAATACGATTTCCTTCATGATTTTATCCTCCTATTGATTTGATATCAAAATCATATCACTTTGGTTTCTGACTGTCAATATCATAATCGAAAAAAGGTACATTTAAAAAAATACATTCCAGAGCGTGTCTTAAAAATGCCTTATACCAGTACACCGTTTCGTAGATACTCGGATACTAAGTGCCTGATATTTGTGCCAGTGCAAGGCGGCTGAATGAGGCGATACCCTTGCTTCGCTGGGTTACTAAGCGCCAGGTGGCACTTGTTTAGCAAAGACCGAAACAGCGTGTAGACCAGACCCTGCGGTGGCATCGTCGATTGAAGCCAACGAGGGCAGCACAGCGGGCCGGGTCAGCTGAAATGTGCCAACAGCATCTGTTTCACGGTTTTTACATAGTATTCTGCAGTCTCAGGCTCAAAGGGAATTACCCTTGACCACATGCGCAGTCCCTGATAATAAAACAAAATCAAATCAGCTGCCTGTTCCGGGTCCACACTCTGAAATTCCCCGGTTTCCATGCCATAATGAATCAGACTGATCCAGCGCTTCCGGGCCTTTTGATGGATGTCAATGAAAAGGGCTTCGTTGCCAAGATTTGCATATTCATAGATGGCAAGACTCAATGACATCTCTTTTTCCATAATCTCATTTTTGATAGCTTTGAGCATATCTTCCAAAATGATTCCCGCACTTTCCTTTTTTTCTATCCTATCAGAGATTACGTATTCTTCTGAGAGAATTTCAGAAAAAATCTGGTCTGTCCCGGAATAATAACGGTATAATCCGCCCCTGCTCAATCCTGTCTTTTCACAGATATCAGTCATTGTAACTGCCTGAAAGCCTTTTTGGGCAAACAGCCGGTAAGCTTCCTGGCGGATTTTTTCTCTGGTTTTCATTCCTTTGCTTCCCATATCAGATACCTGCCTCTTCCCGCAGAAGGGAATACATACAGTAGGAATGGACAGCGCCATTTTTATATACCCCATTGCGCATGGTGCCTTCACAGGTAAACCCTGCCTTTTCTAAAACCCTTCTGGAACCTGTGTTATCGGCAAATGGCTCAGCAAATATCCGGATAATATCAAAGGCTGCAAACGCCTCCCGGCAGATCATCTGTACCGCCCGTGAGGTGATTCCCATGTGCCAGTAATCCTCCGAAAGCCAGTATCCCAGTTCCGCGGACTTCTCGTATATATCACTCATGACTGTGATACCAATACTGCCAGCGGCCCTGCCGTCCACCTGAATTGCCCTAAGAAGCTGATTCCTGCCTTCATTGGCAATACACATGCTGATGTAAGATTTGGCATCTTCCAGCGTGTAAGGGCTGGGGAATACATTTCTCAGATTCCCTGCAACAGCAGGGTTATTGGCGGCCTGCGCACATGCTTTTGCGTCGTCATAGGTCCATTTTCTTAAAATAAAATCTTTCATGAGGGTGCCTCCTTTTAAAAGCGACAGTTGTGTTGCTTTTTGAATTATACGACATGAGTGTCGCTTTGTCAATAGGATGGGGGTAAAGTTACCCTCGATTTTTTTAGCCATTTCATGGATTTCGTTTGATTTTTCCCTGACAGTCACATATAATGTAAGTAGGAAATTTCCTACTTTCCATACTTCAGGAGGTGAAAGATATGTTAACTAACACTTTTGTTGACAACGCAAAGGTTATGGCAAAAGGGCAGGTCACAATCCCAAAGGATGTCCGCGAAGTGCTTGGTGTGACAAGCGGAGACCGTATTTCCTTTATTGTGGAGGGCGGCAATGTCCGTATTGTTAATTCGGCTGTTTACGCTATGCAGATGCTCCAGGGGGAAATGGCTGGCGAAGCGGAAGCGTCCGGTCTTACATCTGACGATAATGTTATGGCGCTTGTGAAAGAATTGAGGACATAACCCCAGATCAGGGATACAGATGACCGTCCCCTTTTAAGAGCGGCGATTGAATCAAAAGCAGATATCCTGCTTACTGGTGATAAAGATTTTCTGGAATCAGGTTTAAAGAATCCAATGATTATGACGCCGGCTGAATTTTTGAGTATGGACTAAATTTTGCCTATCTTTTGCACCGGTGCGGGCGGGGTCTGTAATCAAATCGCAGAATGCCCAGAGCAGGATTTTTCTTTGAGAGTGTCTGCCAAAAATCAGGCACATAACAGGCTGTATAATTGATTATTTTGCCGGGCACTATTAAAGGAAAAGACAAGAAGATGGATAGATTATTTGCATATGGGCCCTTATTTACAAGGTCTGACAGAAAAGGAGGCAGATGAACCAAACGTAGAAACAATAGCAACTATGAAAGAAGCAGATGAAATTCTATTATTGCTGCCCAAGGCAATTTTCTGATGGATATTTTTTGAATCTCTCTTCGATATACAAATCAATATCCCCAATAATATAATTCTCGCCAGTAGTATGCAAAGATTCAAAACAAGAGTAAATATAATCCCAGATTTCATATCGTGTAAACAGTGCTGACACCTCTCTGCCTGTTAAATTCTTTGCCCATTTATATTTTTCAACGCAGTAAATCAAAAATTTCCCTTTTTCGCTCATCAGCCAGCCTCCTCTGGAAAAGATATAGAACCTGTACTCTTTTCTTCCTGATACATATTGAAAAGTGTCAGCGGACTAAAATGCCATATTTTTGTATCTTCCTGTTCCAGCAGAGAATATACCTCTGACGAATAGAACTCCTTAGATGCGGTTATTTCATCGCAGGAAAGATTTTCGACAATGAGCTGGATAATCTGCGGCACTAAAAGAATAAGCACCACTTCGAATGTCTTCTTTTCCATGTTAAAATTCCTCCTTTGGCAGGACGCCGATAAATTTCAGACAGCTTAGTGCCTGTTTCGAAGTCAATACCAATTGATTATAGAGTTTTTTGATCTTTAAGGCATCTATAGTTTGTTCTTTTTTCAAAACCCCTGCGGTATAAAGTGCAAATGTAGTGTAGACATCATCGTTGGCAACAGGACCATATATAAAGTCGTATAACTTTCCTTTATAATTTCCGGACCTGTTTTCTGATACAAAATTGAGCCAGGATTCATCCGGACCATCAAATCGCAGGATAGAATACCTGGAAAAAGCCTGCTGCTCATCAAAAGTATAAATATTGACAATCTTGCCGCCTTTTTTACGCCGTCTGTATACTTTTTCTGCAAAGGCTGCCGCTTGTGTCTTATTAGTTGTGGTATAAAAACTAGAACCAAAATCTAAAAAGCGGTTTTGATGGATTAACCTGGGCTCAGAGACAACTACATTACCGCCATGATATAGAATCATAAATTTTTCTCCAATACTGCTGATGCAGGTGAGAGGGTGCTGCATCCTGCTTATGTGATGGCTTGAGTAGTGTGTTAACTGGTTTTTTGTATAGTTTGATTATACATAATGTATTGAGGTTAATCAATTGTTGTTTTTGGTTTTGAAGATTGCTTGGGTGTGGGATTTTTGGGAGAGGTATTATAATTCATATATAGCAAGTATTATGGATAATATATGAGTTTTAAATTCGATAAAGATGGAAAAATGTTGATTTTTGCAATGTTATATGATATGATAATGAAACGAAGATAATTTATTATTATCCTTGTTTTAGATTTAGGGATAATTCGTAGTAATCCGTT
>CAJURF010000061.1 GCA_910588825.1 uncultured Lachnospiraceae bacterium | reverse complement strand
ATATATAGTCATAAAGTTTTTTCATACTGTTCAATACCAAAATGCCGACTATCTCTTCTTTATTTTTGAAATATACATATAGTGTTGCCTTGCTGTACCTGGCGGCTTTCGCTATATCGTCCATAGAAACTGCGGCAATTCCCTTTTCCATAAATAAAGAGGATGCCGCAGACACTATGTTTTCCCGGTGTACGCTTCTAGGCTCTTTTTTTCTTCGTCCCATGTGTTCCTCCTAACAATAATTAAACTTACAGTTTAATTATATGGAGAGTATTTCGTCTTGTCAATGAGGTTCTGCCATAAATTGAGAAATTTCTCTCAAAACTTCGTCAAAACCACCCTGTCTTTTAAGGCAGATATCTATAATAATCTTGGATTGGTTTACTGGAGGATGCTATGCTGACGGCAGAATATGCTGTGGAAATATATGAAAGGAACGGCCTGATAGATGAGGCAGAGGAGAATGAAAGGTGATATATGTTTTCTTTGTATTCCCACCGCACATTCTGTATGTGTGGTGGGAAGAATCTGCTCCGTTAATTTCCGGTCTATATTTTCAAATGCCCGGAAAGCCCGCCGAATATCGTTAACGCTCCAGGCTGCGGAACAGACGGTAAAGCACCAGGACAGCCGCAACAGACAGAACTGCCTCCGCGGTGAGCTGGGCGTAGGCTAGTCCATAAAGGGGCCAGAAATAATTCCAGAGGAAAAGTGCTGGAATTTCCAGAACGATTTTCCGCAGAATGGCAAACAGGAACGCCTTTCTGCCCATTCCGCAGGACTGAAAGACACCCACTGCCAGGAAGTCCATACACATGAAGGGAGTGGACAGGCACAGTCCCCGCAGGAAGGCACCTCCATAGGCGATAATAGTCTCGTTCTTCATAAACAGTGAAATCAGGAAATCCGAGCCCAGGTAACAGCCCAGGCATACCACCACCATAAAAGACAGGGCGATTTTCGTGGAAAACAGGATCACCTTTTTCATGCGGGGCACGTTTCTGCTGCCGTAATTGTAGCTGATCAAAGGCATGATTCCCTGTGACAGACCCAGTGCGATGTACATGGGAACCATGCTGATTTTCTGCGCAATGCCCATGGCTGCTACAGCATCTGAGCCGAAGGCGGCTGTAAAATTGTTCAGCACAGTCATACCGGTCACATTCAGCAGATTCTGAATGGAGGAGGGAATGCCCACACCGCACACCCCGGACACAACAAAGCGGTCAAGCCGGAACATGTCCGGGCGGATGCACACATAAGTCCGCCTGCGCCGGATAAAAAGTAAAACGAAAAAATAAAGGCAGGCGGCGCAGTTGGATAAAAATGTGGCCAGCCCCGCGCCGGACGCACCCAGGTTCAGCCCCCAGGGGAGGATGAAAAACGGGTCCAGGATTATATTCAGCAGACAGCCGCTCATGGTGCCGATGCTGGCGTGGAGGGAAAAGCCCTCCGAGCGGACCAGATAGGCCAAAATCACATTCATAATGGCGGGAGCAGCCCCGCAGGTAACCGTCCACTTTAGGTAGGCTCCGGTGGCAGCGGCTGTCCGGGCATCTGCGCCCAGGAGAGTCAGCAGGGGTACATGGAACACCGTATACAGGGCAGAGAATAAAATACTGAAAAAAAGCGCACAGTAAAAGCCAAAGGCAGAGCTGCGGCGTACGGTCTCGTAATCCTTCCTGCCCAGGGCCCGGCTCATCATGCTGGAGGTTCCCACGCCGAACAGATTGGTTACTGCGTTAAAAGCCAGCAGAACAGGCGCGGCCAGAGTGACAGCCGCATTTTGGACAGGGCTGTTCAGCATTCCCACAAAGTATGTATCTGCCATATTGTAGATCACCATCACCAGGGAACTGATAATGGTGGGGACAGACATGGACATGACTGCTTTGGGAATGGGGGCGTTTTCAAATAATTGGATGTTTTTTGTACTTTTTACTTGTTCTTTTTCTTCCATAATATAATACTATAGCGGTTCTTGAGGAAGAATGCAAGGGGTGGAATGGGAAATTACCCATGTGCAGGTATTGGACAAAAAAGTTCTTGACATATATCGGAAACAGCGTTACTATATTAACAACATATAACGGAAACTAAAGGGAGATGATTGTGTGGCGAGACCCCAGCGCTGCCGGAGAGTGTGTTCAGAACCGGCTTATGATACATTTGCCCCGGGAGGCATTTCCTCCGGGGAAACCACAGTGCTCACCGTGGATGAATATGAGGTGATCCGGCTGGTGGATTTTGAGAAAAAGACCCATGAGCAGTGCGCGGCTTTGATGGAGATTTCCAGGACTACGGTCACGGAGATCTATCAAAATGCCCGCTATAAGATTGCCGACAGTCTGGTGAACGGAAAGGGAATCAGTATCTCCGGGGGAAATTACCGTCTCTGTGACGGGACGGCAGACTGCCGCAGGAAGAAGCTGTGCAGGCGGATTCCGGGAACTGGCCGCATAAACGTCTTATATCAGAAGGGGGAAAATACAATGAGAATTGCAGTGACTTATGAAAACGGAGAGATATTCCAGCATTTTGGACATACTCAGCAGTTTAAGATTTACGATGTGGAAGACCAAAAAATAGTGAAAGAACAGGTTATTGATACCATGGGAAGCGACCACGGCGCACTGGCAGGATTTCTTTTGGAAAACGGTGTGAACGCTTTAATCTGCGGCGGTATCGGCGGCGGTGCACAGAATGCGCTGGCTGAAGCGGGAATCCAGCTTTACGGCGGTGTTGCCGGCAGTGCAGATGACGCAGCCCGGGCACTGGCTGAAGGAGTATTGGCATATAATCCCAATGTACACTGCAGCCACCATGGCCATGGAGAAGGACATTCCTGCGGGGAACACCACTGCGGGGAAGACAAGCATGGGTGTGCGGGGCATTAGAGCGTGTAATTTCTGAAGGTACAGATTCCCGGGTACTTATGTGTCCGGGAATCTGCACCTATAGTGATTTACTGCCTTTCCATTATAATCTTTGGTCCTATGTGGATGGGAAGGATTTCGGCAGAGAATATCTGCGTGATCTTCCATTTCCATCTGCCCGAATCCTGCCTTCTTTTGTGAGCTCGGAGAGAAGCACTCTTGTGCGGGATAGACTAAGGTTGATTTCATGTGCGATATCGGTTGTTTTGCCTTCACCGGCCGAGGCAAGAAAGACAATGATCAATTCTTTATTCACGGCTGTTTTATGAGCCTGTCCGTTTCCGCCTGTTTTTTCCGCCTGTTTTTCTGAAAAAACAAGCGTTAAAATTGTCCGGTCGGGGTCATACTGTTCCTCAACGATTGGTTCCGTCCAGCCTTGGGAAGACCAGACGGCAAAGATATCCGGAACACCGCTTCCAGCACGTTCTCCGATACCAATCATATTGAACATCTTCATCAGAGCTTTATTTCTTGGATCGGAGATGCCTCCCTTGAGCATCTGCTCTCTGCCTGTGCGGATATATCCGGGATTTTCCAAAATGATACAGTTTCTGTCTTTTTTTATTACGATACCTCTGGCGATGAAAAAATCAGTATTTACCAGACAGTTTGCCAGTGCTTCCCGGATTGCTTTGTGAACAGAAGTATCGTCGACCCGGGTGATTCCTTCCAGTTGAAACGGTATTTTTAGATCTTTCACTAATTTGGGATATATGCGGAAAAAGAAGTCAAATAAGTTTCCCGTCCAGTCACCCGAACTGGACTGCAGTCTGTCTGTCCAGCGGATATGGGGGTCAAGCATTTCACGGTAATCCAGAAAATATTCAGGATACTCGTATAGAATCCGAAATTCTTCCCCAAACATCAGGAGACCTGCAGCAGTTGGATGAAGCTTGTGGCTTCCGGTTGCTCTTTTGGCGGCACCGATTCTTTCAAGGTATTCCTCATCTTTCAGCCCTTCCCACACATGTTCTGGACGGTAAGCAGCGTGTCTGTTCCGGTAGGAGTGTACGGATTCCATGTTAAGGTCGCTGATTTCAAAGTTTTCCAGTATTTTCATGTCAGCACCCTTTTCCGCCTGGTCACGGAGCATTGCTTTTGCTTCATTTTTGGAACAGTGGTAGTCTCCTTCACCGTTCCTGCGGAAGGTGCCTCCAAATAGATCGTTATTGATATAAACTGGTTTATCTTCCCTTTTGGCTTTGGGAACATGGATGGCGAGAATGACATCGCCGTCTATATTGTAGTCTTTTACATCATTATCGGTAAGAAGATTAATGCTGACTTTCTTTGTGTTATTGATTGTGTTCCAGAAATCTTTCCGGAGTTTTTCCACATTCTTAAGTCCAGTGGAGACCAAGCTGCCGTTACTTTTTTCATCTACACCCAGAAGGATAATTCCGCCGTAACAATTTGCCATGGAAGAATAAGTGTCCCACAGACTGTTTGGAAGGCCATCTTTTGCCCTTTTGACTTCCAGGCGGTTGTTTTCCCTGTATTGATCAAATTCTCTGATATTAAATTTCATTGGATATATGCACTTCCTCCATGATATTTGGTGAAATATTTTATGAATGTTGTAATTACCACTTATCTGTCTTTCGTATATTTCTCAATCACACAGGTATGCCCTTTCTTTTTATCATAATTAATTCCCACCAAAAGGATATTTCCGGTATAGCCTTCCAGCCAGTCTGTATATTGTCTATCCTTAATTTGAGCAATTGCCCCTTCTGCAGACTGATTCCATTTCAATTCCACCACCATGGCCGGCAGGTCCGCATTCTGTTTCGGAAGATACACCACATCTGCAAAGCCTTTTCCAGACGGCAGTTCCATAACCGGATTCATATAATAAGCTTTTGCACTGTAAAATGCGATTAAAATCGTACAAGTAAGAGAATTTTCATCATTATATTTAAGAATGGATGCAGTCTCGCTGTGAATCGCAGCCAAGCCTTGTGCCACAGCAGTCTCATCCAGCATCCAGGTACTTTGAAGCAGTTTGTCTGATTTTTTTAGCGCCTGTACAAGGCCATCCCATCCGCCAGTTTTTATCGAACGCAGAAATTCCTGGGAGATTTCCTGGTTGGGGATAAAGACCTGGGATTTATTTTCATCAAATGACAGATATCCCAGATGGATCAGCAGCGTAAGCACATCGTCTCTGTTTTTAAAGGTAGTCATGTCATTCTGGCAGGTAGACGGGTCAATGATGCATGGTACATTGCTGAGCATTTCGATAACAGTTTCTTTCAGTCCGTCAAAATTCAAATCAATATAGAACTTAAGAGCTTCGTAAGTTTCTGTTCCTGTCCAGTAACTTCGGAAGCTGCCGTTGTCCATCAATTCTGTAACGGCCTGAGGATTGTATATATGGATATGGTCTAACAGATATCCATCGTACCAGTTCTGCGTATGTTCATAATCTATGCCGTGCTTTTTGCACAGGTTCTTGACTTCCGTTTCCGTAAATCCAAAATACTCCGCAAGGCGGCCTGGATTCAGCATGGAAGATTCTTTGAAAATGTTCAGTGCCGAGTGTTCTCCATATTTTTTAATGGGAAGGATTCCCGTCATATATGCCAGTTCCACGTATTCTGCGCCTTTGAATAACCCTCTTAAAAAATCCAGATAAGTTTTTTGTATCTCAGTTCTCTCTTTTGCGGTTCGGAATACACAATCCCACTCATCAATGATAAAAATGAATCCTTTTTGTGTTTGTGAATAAATCTGCTCCAGGACTCCGGGCAGTCCATATGCATCTTTGGTAAAACAGCTTCCATATTCTATTTCCAGTTCTCTGATTACAGCCTCCTGCATTTTCTCAATAAAAATAGGGATGTGTGCCTCATCAAAAAGGAATCTCTGCATATCCAGCCGTATCACATTGTGCCGGTTTAAATGTATTTCATAAGAGGTTTCTTTTTCGATTTTTCTGCCGGCAAATAGTTTTTTTGAGTCACAGCCTTTACTGTAATAAGCAGCAAGCATGTCTGCGGCCATAGATTTGCCAAAGCGGCGGGGGCGGCTTACACATACATATTTCACCCGGGATTTGTTCAGTTTTTGATTCATCAGGTCAATCATTCCCGTTTTATCAACGTAGATATCATCAGTCACTGCCTGACGGAATGCTTCATTTCCTGGATTCAGATATATTCCCATAGAATTCACCTGCTTTCTGCTTTTTCATTTTGGCCGCTGAGCTGGAGAAAATATAGTCAAATCACAATCTCCATTCCCGTATAAATCTGCACAGCCTGTTCCCCCAGTTCGTCCCGCAGAATTTCAAATGCCTCACTCCCGGTGCAGTGGCCTGTATATATGTTCCCGATCCCGGCCTTTCGGAGTTTACGGGCGAGAGCGCGGATATCTTCGGGGGAGGTGCGATAGAGGTGGAAGCCGCCAGCCATTGCGCAGATATTCTCTTTTGGATATGCTTCCTGTACTTCCTCTATAATATGGTCTGCCCCGGCGTGGGAACAGCTGCTGAATATGGCAAGGCCTTTTTCCGTATGGAAAATCAGGCTCTGTTCGTGTTGAAAAGAATCCGGCAGATACCAATATATTTGTGGAAAATCCACCGTTTTCCATAGCAGTTTTCGGCTGAGCCTGCTCTGAGATAGAAGGGGGCATGTGCATTGCGGGCGAAAAAAGCCGCCATGCCGTCTGCGTGGTCATAATGGGCGTGGGAGAGAACGCCCAGTTCCACACTGTCAAGGTCAATGCCCAGGTTTTCTGCATTTCTGGCAAAACGTCCGGAAGCACCGGTGTCCAGCAGGATTTTATGTCCGTTGTATTCAATCCTTTTTCAGTTTTTGGAGCGTGAATGATTATTCAGACACATGCTGATGTATCTATAATCTAACATGGAGAATCTGCTGTGTCAATGGAGACCGTGGTGCTTCACCGCGTATTAATTCCAATGAGCAGATGAATTTTCAGACACGCGGTAAGAACTGTATGTTATAATAGCTGTCAAAAGGAAAAAAGGGGAATCGGTATATGATTGCTGAAATCAAAGACGGGAAAATGATACCATATCAATCACTGCTGGAGGCGCTGAAGATTCACGGCGGCAGAGACAGGAAACCCAGGATAGCGGCGGTGGGCGCAGGGGGAAAAACCTCACTGCTGAGAGCACTGGCGGCAGAATATCGAATGCAGGGGAGGAAGCCGGTTGTGACCACCACCACGCATATATTAAAAGAAGATTCCCCCGCTTTTATAGAAAGTCCGGATATGGAAGAGCTTACAGACATTCTGGAACGGGAAGGGTGGGTATTTACCGGGGGAAAAGCTGATAAAGGAAGGGCAGGGATTCTTCCTGAGAATATCTTGAGGCAGGTTCTTGGGCTTCCCTGTCCTGTTTTAATCGAATCAGACGGGGCCAGGATGCTTCCGGTGAAAATTCCGGCTGCCCACGAGCCTGTGGTTCTGCCGCAGACAACCTGTGTCCTGTCGGTATATGGTCTGGATGCAGTGGGAAAGCGGATTGGGGAAACAGCTTTCCGCCCGGAGCTCATGGCAGGATTTCTGGGCAAATGTCCGGAAGATGTGCTGGAACCCAGGGACATAGCCCTGCTGGCCGAAAGCCCGGCTGGGGGCAGGAAAGGAGTGGGCCGGGATATGGAGTATGTGGTGGTTTTAAACAAGGCGGATAACCGGCAGAGGCGTGAGATGGCTGTGGAAATCTGGAGTGCTTTGAAGGAATGGAATGATGTTAAAATGCTTGTGACGTCATTTCCAACCCTTATTTTTCCACTAAAATAAGAATCCTGTTCTGCAGGATTCTCCGACTGCGGCGGGCCGCTGACGCATATATCCTATCCGCCGCAGTGTGGTCCCCCGGAGGGGTTTTGTCGTATGGGGAACGAGGTTTCCTATATGACGAAAAAATCACCCATCAATCAGATGGGTGATTTGCAGACACGGATATGAATTCATACTTTATGCATGAAACATAGTCCCGGTTTTTCCCTGAATGGCGTCTCTGGATTTCTCCAGCAGGGTGATCAGAGCAGTGCGTCCCGGACGGGAAGCTGCGAAGTCTGTGGCTGCCTGTACTTTGGGCAGCATGGAGCCTGCGGCGAAGTGGCCTTCCTGGATATATTGATTGGCTTCTTCCACAGATACGTCGCTTAACCACTGTTCCTTATCCGTTCCGAAATGGATGGCGGCTTTTTCCACTGCTGTGAGGATGATCAGATAATCGGCGTCCAGTTCCTTTGCCAGCAGGCAGCTGGCAAAGTCTTTGTCAATAACGGCGCTGGCGCCTTTTAAGTGATTTCCCTGGCGGATAACAGGGATTCCCCCTCCGCCGCAGGCGATTACCAGGTTTCCGGCGTCCACCATGGTGCGGATGGTGCCGATTTCAATGATTTCTACCGGTTTCGGAGACGCCACCACCCGGCGGTATCCTCTGCCGGAATCTTCTTTCATAATGTAATGGTATTTTTCTTCCATTGCCTTTGCCTGCTGGGCGTCCACGAATTCACCGATGGGCTTGGAAGGATTCTGGAAGGCAGGGTCGTTTTCGTCTACCCGGATCTGTGTGATCATGGTGGCCACAGGAATCTCCGGCATATTGCGGTTTAAGAGTTCTTCACGCAGGGCATTTTGCAGGTCATAGCCGATGTAAGCCTGGCTCATGGCTACACATACGGACAGAGGTGTGTTGGGCTGTTTGGGATTTTCATGGGTCAGCGCGATCATGGCGTTGTTCACCATGCCCACCTGGGGTCCGTTTCCATGGGTGATAACGATTTCACAGCCTTCTTCAATCAGGTCTGCAATGGCCTTAGCGGTGATTTTCACGGCAGCCATCTGTTCTGGAAGAGTATTGCCCAGGGCATTGCCGCCCAGAGCCAGTACCACTCTTTTTTTCTTATTCATGTTTTCTCCTTTTTTCCTTCCCATGCCGGAAGAACGGACAAGGAGGCGGGCCCGTTCCTTCCCGCATGGGAGGGTGTAACTTGTAACTGACTCTTTCTTATTTGAACACCCGCGGCATTCCTTTGGTTTCCAGTTTCTTGAGAATGTCAGCCGGGTCGGCAAATTTTGCCAGGAAAATCATGGCTGCGATGATATAAGGTTTGAAGCTGGCCTCTTTGTACAGAGGAGTTCTGTAACGGTCAAATACCGATGCGTCTACCTCTCCGGCCTCGCAGCTGACACCGGTAATGTCTGCAGGCAGGCAGTGCATATACAATGCTTTTCCATCTCTTGTGGTGCGCATCAGTTCCTCTGTGCAGGCCCAGTCTTTATGCTGGGCATTTTGTGCCAGCAGCTCTTTTTCCAGAGCGTTGATGCCGTCTGTGTCGCCGTTTCCGTAGAGGACGGTTCGTTTTTCCATGGCGGCAAAAGGAGCCCAGCTCTTGGGATACACAATATCAGCGTCTTTGAAGGCTTCTGCCATGCTGTTGGTTTTGGAGAAAGAGCCCCCTGATTTTGCTGCATTTTTCCCGGCTACTGCTTCCACTTCCGGGAAGATTTCATACCCCTCTGGATGGGCCAGCACCACATCCATGCCGAAACGTGTCATCAGTCCGATGATTCCCTGAGGAACGGACAGAGGCTTGCCGTAAGACGGGGAGTAAGCCCAGGTCATGGCCAGCTTTTTACCTTTCAGATTCTCCACGCCGCCAAACTCATGGATAATATGCAGCATATCTGCCATTGCCTGGGTGGGGTGGTCGATGTCGCACTGGAGATTCACCAGTGTGGGTTTTTGCTCCAGGATGCCGTCTTTGTTTCCCTGGGTAACAGCGTCCACCACTTCGTGCATATAGGTGTTTCCTTTTCCGATATACATATCATCCCGGATACCGATTACATCAGCCATGAAAGAGATCATGTTGGCTGTTTCCCGGACAGTTTCGCCATGGGCTACCTGGGATTTTCCCTCGTCCAGATCCTGCACTTCCAGCCCCAGAAGGTTGCAGGCAGAGGCGAAAGAAAAACGGGTACGGGTAGAATTATCCCGGAATAAAGAAATCCCCAGGCCGCTTTCAAAAACTTTAGTGGAAATGTTATGTTCCCTCATATAACGCAGTGCATCTGCCAGGGTAAACACTGCCTGGATCTCGTCGTCCGTTTTCTCCCATGTAAGGAAAAAGTCGCCGTTGTACATATTTTTAAAATTCAATGCATTTAATTTGTCAATATAGCTCTGTAATGTTTTCATATAAAAATCCTCCCAAATTTTAATTTTTTAATTATATAATCGTTTTATTATCGCTGCCGCACGGACATGGAAGCTTCATGGCCAGAGTTTCTTCTGCCCAAATTCGTGACTCATGAACTCTTTCCGCCTTATTATTTGCAGTACTCTGAAGGCAATGCTGCATATACAGCCGCGCAGGTAACCAGATCCTGCTTCCAGGTCATCTCATTAGGCGCATGGGCCTGTGCTTCTGCCCCTGGTCCGAATCCGATGCAGGGGATGTTGTTTCTTCCCATAATAGAAACACCGTTGGTGGAAAAAGTCCACTTGTCA
This sequence comes from uncultured Lachnospiraceae bacterium, assembly GCA_910588825.1. GTDB lineage: Bacteria > Bacillota > Clostridia > Lachnospirales > Lachnospiraceae > MGBC164599. The sequence continues at coordinate 12,499 of CAJURF010000061.1, read as the reverse complement.
GTGAGAGGCCGTGCCTGGCGCATTTTCAGTGTGTCAGCGGCACCGATTCGTTTGTCTCCGTAGAGACCCTTGTAAGTTGCTTCCAGGGCTTTCGTCACCTTATGGTCTTTGGGGATTGCCCATGTGGGGAAGTAGCATTCGATTTCGTATACGCATCCAGTGTAAGACGGGCGGTCATAGTGGTACATGGAAACAGTCACGTCATCCCCGTATTTCTTCACATTTGGCAGGGCACGGATTTCATCCAGGCAGCTCTCCCAGGTTTCCCCAAAGGTCATGCGGCGGTCCAAAGAGATGGAACAGGAGTCAGCCACGGCGCAGCGGCTGGGTGAAGTATAGAAAATCTGGGAAACTGTTACAGTACCCCGGCCCAGGAATCTGGCTTCTTCCCAATCCGGATTGTATTTGGCATCCAGCATTTTCACAAGGCCCTTGATTTCTGTGGCGTCTTCTGCATCGTTTTCGTTTAAGGCACGGATGTCCTGAAGAATGTCTGCCATTTTATAGATGGCGTTGTCTCCCCGTTCCGGCGCAGAGCCGTGGCAGGAGATGCCCTTTACATCCACGCGGATTTCCATACGGCCTCTCTGGCCCCTGTAAATACCCCCGTCGGTGGGCTCTGTGGAGACTACGAATTCCGGGCGGACCTTATCTTCGTTGATGATGTACTGCCAGCACAGACCGTCACAGTCTTCTTCCTGTACAGTTCCCACCACCATAATTCTGCAGTCTTTGGGAATCAGGTCCATATCCTTCATAATCTTGGCGCCGTATACAGAAGATACGATGCCGCCGCACTGGTCGGATACTCCCCGGCCGCCGATTTCTGTCTCATTTTCGTAGCCTTCATAAGGGTCAAACGTCCAGTTTTCAATATTTCCGATTCCCACAGTGTCAATGTGCGCGTCGTAAGCGATGATTCTGCTTCCAGTTCCCATATATCCAATCACATTTCCCTGAGGGTCAATCTGCACTTCGTCGAAACCTACTTTTTTCATCTCGGCGGCGATGGTGTCGATATGAGCCTTTTCATCACAGCTTTCTCCGGGATTTTTCACGATGGCGCGGAGAAATGCGGTCATATCTTTTTCATAACTCTGGGCAGCACTTTTTATTTTTTTAAAATCTAACATATTCTTTTCCTCCAATTTTATATACGTATGTTCCTCTTGTCACTGTTCTTACAGGCCGGCAAAGGGTTCTTTATCAGTTCCGCATAATCCTTCCCAGGTGATTTCTCTGTAACGCTCAGGGTCTGTGTCTCCCTCAGAGGAAACCAGAAGGACTTCTGCATTTTCATCTAATTTTAAGGCTTCTTTCAGGTCTTTGTATTCGGGTTTGGTCATCAGCGCATGGACCAGGCCCAGGGTGACAGAACCGGATTCACCGGAAATTACCTGGGGGTCGCCTTTCACCGGAGAGCCGTAGATACGCGTGCCGTTGGCGCTTACCCAGTCTGGACAAGAGACGAAGGCGTCTGCATGATTTCTTAAAATATCCCAGGAGACGGTGTTTGCCTCACCGCAGGCAAGGCCAGCCATGATCGTGAGCATATCTCCAGTCACATCCACACGGCTTCCGTCTGCTTTTACAGCGGAGCGGTACAGGCAGTCTGCGGCGCCGGCTTCCACCACAACCATAATGGGCGGGTTTTCTTTGAAGCGGTTGGCAAAAAATCCGATCACCGCCCCTGCCAGGGAACCCACACCTGCCTGAATAAAGATGTGGGTGGGACGGCAGCCGTCATCTCGCAGCTGCTGGTCTGCCTCCAGGGCAAGTGTCCCATAACCCTGCATAATCCAGGTGGGAATTTCCTCATAACCTTCCCATGCGGTGTCTTGTACCATAATGCCGTTTTTGGTCTGTGCAGCTTCTTTTGCGGCCAGCCGGACACAGTCGTCATAGTTCAGATCTTCTATAGTAACATCTGCATTTTCTTTTGCAATGTTCATAAGTCTGGTCTGAGTGGTTCCTTTCGGCATTCTCACCACACATTTTTGCCCCAGTTTATTGGCTGCCCAGGCCACGCCCCGTCCGTGGTTGCCGTCTGTGGCTGTAAAAAACGCAGCCTGGCCGAATTCTTCCCTCAGCTTATCTGATGTAAGTACCTGATAAGGTATCTCACTGATGTCTTTTCCCACCTGCTGGGCTATGTATCTGGCGATGGCATAAGAGCCTCCCAGAACCTTGAAGGCATTCAGACCAAAACGGTAAGACTCATCCTTTACATAGAGGCGTTTCAGTCCCAGATAGGACGCAAGTCCTGACAGGCGGGTGAGAGGTGTTGCTTCATATTGAGGAAAACTTTTATGGAAGTTATTGGCCTTGGCCATTTCTTCCATAGACATGTTCTGAACTTGTTTGTCATCGCTTTTGGCAATGTGGTTCCATGTCCATTTTAAATGGTTTTCGGTATTGCTCATGGTAAAACCCCCTTAGTTTCGATATTTAGTTTTTGCTTCGTTTTTTTGTTCTAAATCTATCATAACAGAATTTTTGAAAAAATCAAGACATAAAGATAAAAATTTGTAACGATAATAAAAAAATCTTAGAAAAAGAAATTTTTAAAATAAAATCATTGTATTTTGATCAATTTGATGTTATTATAAATTTATCCGGAGCAGGAATTGTTAGATTTGTACGATATCAACTTTTGACCGGTCATATGATTATTGTATATTATGTACTGGCCGCAAAGCCAATGCAGCTGGTATACTCAAGAGCATACGTATTTGCCAAGTGATTTGCTGTTTTGCTTGAAACAGTGAAGACTTGCTGGCAAATCATTTGGCTCGCGGGTATAACTATATTGTAACAGAAGTCCTGCTGACAAGAAAGCTACATATATAATAGACAATTGCGAAAACTGCTTCAAGAGTCATAAGTTTGGACAAAAGAGACAAAACAGAGCTCAAAAGTCCAAACTCTGGTTATGAAATGGGTGTTTTCCAAATTGTCTGCAGCGTGTCTGAAAATTATGGGAATGAAGTTTCAGACACCCGTTAAGGAACTGTAAAGGAATGATTTGATGACAGTTTCTAAAATCAATATCCGAAAGTGAGGAGGAGATATGGGCAAAAACAAAGAAACAGGGAGAACAATCTCCCAGGAGCTGTTTTATGTCAATGGAAAACCTACCGTATCACAGGCATTTCCGCTGGCGCTTCAGCATGTGGTGGCAATGATTGTGGGGTGTGTGACACCGGCGATTATTGTAGCGGGGGTGGCCGGGCTTTCTCCGGCGGACTCTATTATATTGATACAGGCGGCTTTGGTGATGTCGGCGCTGACCACGTTTCTTCAGCTGTTTCCTATTTTAAAGGGGACTCCGGTATCTATCGGTTCCGGGCTTCCGGTGATCATGGGCATCAGTTTTGCCTATGTGCCCACCATGCAGGCCATTGCAGAGGAGTACCATGTGGCAGCTATACTGGGCGCACAGATTATCGGCGGCGCTGTGGCGGTGCTTGTGGGGGTTTTTATCAAACAGATCCGCAGATTTTTCCCGCCGTTGATTGCGGGCACAGTGGTATTTGCCATCGGGCTTTCCCTGTACCCTACTGCCATTAACTATATGGCAGGCGGTGTGGGAAGTGCAGATTACGGTTCCTGGCAGAACTGGCTGGTGTCAATTATTGTGCTGATTATTGTTACGGCTTTGAATCATTATGGAAAAGGAATCTGGAAATTATCTTCTATATTAATAGGGATCATGATTGGATATGTGGTGTCTCTGTTTTTCGGCATGGTGGATTTTTCTCCCATTGCATCGGCATCCATGTTCCAGCTGCCCCGGCCGCTGCATTTCGGTCTTGCATTTGAGCCGTCTTCCTGTGTGGCCATAGCAGTACTGTTTGCCATCAGTGCCATCCAGGCTATCGGCGATTTTTCAGCCACTACCACAGGCGGCTTGGACAGGATGCCTACTGATGAAGAATTAAACGGCGGCATTGTGGCCTATGGGATCAGCAATATTATCTGTGCGTTTTTCGGAGGGCTTCCCACAGCCACATACAGTCAGAATGTGGGGATTGTGTCGTCTACGAAAGTAGTGGCAAAGCGGGTATTTGCCATAGCGGCAGGCATTCTTCTTGCGGCGGGGCTGATTCCTAAGTTTTCGTCGATTTTAACCACAATTCCTTATTGTGTACTGGGAGGGGCCACAGTATCGGTATTTGCCTCCATTGCCATGACGGGGGTGAAGCTGATCACCGTATCGCCTATGAATTACAGAAATACCACTATTGTGGGACTGGCCATTGCACTGGGAATGGGGATTACGCAGTCCAACCAGGCGCTGGCGGCATTTCCCGCATGGGTGACCACCATATTGGGAAAGTCTCCGGTTGTGCTGGCCACCATGATCGCCATTGTGTTGAATCTGGTATTGCCGAAAGACATGCATCTGCCGGAAGAAGAAGGCAGTCATTAGACGGGGAGGGAGGAAAAATATGTTATTGATTGGAAATGGAAAGACTTTCACTAGAGATTCAAAAAATACTTATATTGAAAACGGAGCAGTGGCCATACAGGGAACGAAAATTGTCCGGGTGGGGGATACCAAAGAGCTGAGGGAAATGTATCAAGACGCGGAATACATAGATGCAAAGGGCAAAGTGATTATGCCGGCGTTTATCAACACCCATGAGCATATTTACAGCGCCATGGCCAGGGGGCTGAGCATCAACGGGTACAATCCACAGGGTTTTCTGGATATATTAGATGGCCAGTGGTGGACCATTGACCGGAAGCTCACACTGGAACAGACCAGATACAGTGCCATTGATACCATGATTTCCTGTATTCGAAATGGCGTGACTACCATCTTTGACCACCATGCCAGCTTCGGCCATATCCGTGAAAGCTTATTTACTATCGCAGATGCGGCGAAGGAACTGGGGGTGCGCGCCTGTCTGTGTTATGAGATCTCTGACAGGGATGGAATGGATAAGGCAAAAGATGCGGTGATGGAAAATGCGGAATTTATCCGTTATGCGCAAAAAGATGGCTCTGACATGCTGGCAGGAATGATGGGAATGCATGCCCAGTTTACCATCTCCGATGAAACCATGGAGCTTGCCGCTGCCAATAAGCCGGAAGGGGCAGGATATCATATTCATGTGGCGGAGGGAATCGAGGACCTTCACCACTGCCTGAAAAAATACGGAAAGCGGATTGTGGACCGATTGATGGACTGGAATATTCTCGGGGAAAAATCCCTGCTGGGACACTGTATTTATATCAATTCCCATGAAATGGATCTAATTAAAGAGACCGACACTATGGTGGTGCATAATCCTGAGTCCAACATGGGAAATGCCTGTGGATGTCCGCCTGCCATGGAGCTGGTGCGAAGGGGAATTCTCACCGGGCTGGGAACAGACGGGTATACCCATGATATGACAGAGTCTTTTAAGGCAGCCAATGTGCTCCACAAACATCATCTGTGCGATGCCAATGCGGCCTGGGGAGAAGTGCCGAAAATGTTATTTGAAAACAATGCGGCTATAGCCAATCGTTATTTTAAGACTCCTCTGGGAGTCCTGGAAGAAGGCGCTGCGGCAGATGTGATTGTTGTGGATTACGACCCGCCAACAAGGATGGATGAGAGTAATCTAAACGGACATATTTTGTTCGGTATGACAGGAAGAGATGTGGTAACCACAGTGGGAAACGGAAAAGTTCTCATGAAAGACCGGGAAGTAAAGGTGATTGATGTGGAGGAAGCCATGGCCAAATGCAGGGAAGAATCTGCAAAACTCTGGAAAAGCATTAATGGGTAAAAACATAGATAGAAGTGGTATAATCGTCATATAGAAAGAGGGAAAATTATGAGTGATCGAATGAGTTGTATGTCTTTTGAGCAGCTGTTGAATTGGATAAGAAAAGAACATGATACAAAGGGGACGGTATTCGGCGTACACAGACCCTATACAGCGAAGCCGGGCCAGGGGCAGACCATTTTCGGGCGTCCGCTGGAAACGCCTATCGGGCCGGCGGCTGGCCCCAACAGCCAGCTGGCGCAGAATATTGCGGCGTCTTATTATGCGGGGAGCCGTTTCTTTGAACTGAAAACTGTGCAGATTATGGATGGGGATGAGCTGGCGGCATGTGTGAACAAACCGTGTATCCGGGCGGAGGACGAGTGTTATAACTGCGAGTGGTCCACTGAGCTCTATGTGCCCCAGGCAGAGGAGGAATATATTAAGGCATGGTTCCTGCTGGCATTTATGGCAAAAGAATACGGCCTGGGCAGTATGGACGGCTTCCAGTTTAATATCAGTGTGGGCTACGATTTGGAGGGCATCAAGTCTCAGAAAATCGACACGTTTATAGAAGACATGAAAGATGCAAGGAACACAGAAATTTTCAAAAAGTGCCGGGAAGTGCTGCTCTCCCACGCAGGGGAGTTCCAGAAAGTGACCAGGGAGGATATTGAAGGGATTTCTTCAAAGATCTGCAATTCGGCCACCATTTCCACACTCCACGGCTGTCCGCCCCAGGAAATTGAGAGCATTGCAAGGCATCTGCTGATTGAGAAACAGATGCACACCTTTATCAAATGCAATCCCACCCTGCTGGGTTATGAATTTGCCAGAGAGACTATGGACCAGATGGGATATGATTATGTTGCATTTGGCAGGTTCCACTTTGAGGATGACCTTCAGTATGCCGACGCAGTGCCTATGCTTCAGAGGCTGATGAAACTTTCTGAGGAGAAAGGATTGGAATTTGGTGTGAAGATCACCAACACCTTCCCGGTGGATGTGAAGGCAGGGGAGCTGCCCAGTGAGGAAATGTATATGTCCGGGAAATCCTTATTCCCCCTGTCTATCTCCCTGGCGGCAAAATTATCCAGAGAGTTTGACGGAAAACTGCGCATTGCCTATTCCGGCGGTGCCGATGCATTTAATATAGAAAGAATTGTGTCAAGCGGGGTGTGGCCAGTGACTGTGGCTACCACTATCTTAAAACCAGGAGGCTATCAGAGGCTGAAACAGATGGCGGAAGCGCTGGATGCCATGGGTGTGCAACCATTTACGGGAGTTGATGTTAAGGCTCTGAATGAGACCGCCGAAGGAGCACTGACAGACCCCCACCATGTGAAACCGGCGAAACTTCCCGTGTCCAGAAAGTCCAAAGAGAGAGTGCCCCTGCTGGATTGTTATACCGCTCCCTGTGAGGATGCCTGCCCGATCCATCAGGATATCACCACCTACGTTCAGCTGGCCGGTGAGGGAAAATATGAGGAGGCCCTGAAGGTAATTCTGAATAAAAATGCTCTGCCCTTTATCACAGGCACCATCTGTGCCCACAGCTGTCAGAGCCATTGTAACAGGAATTTCTATGAGACTCCGGTGCAGATTCGCGACACGAAGCTGGAGTGTGCCCAAAAAGCATTTGATACGGTGATTGACAGTATAGGGCCCATGGGAACCAGCAGTAAGAGGGCAGCTGTTGTGGGCGGCGGGCCTGCAGGCATGGCCGCCGCGTTCTATCTGGCCCGGATGGGGGTTCGGGTTACACTCTACGAGAAACGGGATAAACTGGGCGGTGTGGTAAGCGCCATCATCCCGGATTTCCGCATTGATGACAGTGTCATTGACAAAGACGCATCCCTGCTTCGGAAACTGGGGGTAGAGATTCTCACTAAAACAGAGGCTCCCAGTGTGGCTGAGCTGAAAAAAGAGTATGATCATGTGGTACTGGCAGTGGGAGCCTCCCAGCGCAGCCAGTTGAAGCTGGAGAGCGGAGAAGCGGTGAATGCACTGGATTTCCTGGAAGATTTTAACCGGAAAAAGGGAAAATTGGACCTTGGAAAGAACGTGGTGGTCATCGGCGGCGGCAACACAGCCATGGATACGGCCAGGGCGGCAAAACGCTGCCAGGGTGTGGAGCATGTGTACCTGGTATACCGCAGGACAAAACGCTATATGCCTGCCGATGAGCAGGAATTGCTGCTGGCTCTGGAAGACGGCGTGGAGTTCAGCGAACTTCTGGCACCAGTGAAACAAGAAAACGGCAGCCTGATCTGTAAAGTGACAAAACTGGGCGAACCGGATGCCTCCGGCCGTGCAGGCGTTGTGGAGACAGAGGAGACCCGGTCCATTTTGGCAGACACAGTGATCGCGGCAGTGGGTGAGAAAGTTCCCACAGATTATTATCAGGCAAATGGCCTGAATGTGGATGACAGGGGACGGGTGAAAGTGAGCAGCACCCTGGAGAGCAGTTTGGAAGGGGTTTACGTGATTGGCGACGGGCTGGCCGGGCCGTCACTGGTGGTGAAAGCTATGGCCGATGCTATGAAGGCTGCCCAGGCTATCGTGGGCGCCCCTGTATCTAAAGATGAGAGCAGACCGGCAGATACCGCTGGGATTTATCAGAAAAAAGGCATTCTGGCGGAACCGGGGGCAGGAGCAGAAGCCGGAAGATGCCTTGGCTGTTCCACAGTATGTGAAAACTGTGTGGACGTATGTCCCAACCGGGCCAATATCTCCATCCAGGTGCCAGGCATGGCAAAGGCCCAGGTGATCCATGTGGATGATATGTGCAATGAGTGCGGCAACTGTAAAGTGTTCTGCCCCTATGCCAGTGCGCCGTATCTGGATAAATTCACATTGTTCTCCAGCGAAGGGGCCATGGCGGACAGTAAAAATGACGGTTTTGTTTTTGTGAACCGGGAGTCTTTGGAATGTAAGGTGCGGTTTTTGGGAGAAGAGATGAGCTGGAAGAAGGGAATGGAATCGAGAGTTCCAGAGGGACTGGAGAAACTGATGGAAGCGGTTTGTCATCTTGAGACACTCTTTTAACTAAATCGGAAGGAAGCTTGGAGAGGAGGCGGATGGAAGATGAAGCAGCTGCTTCGAGGTGGAACGGTTGTCAGCGGAGAGGGGCAGAGGGTGCAGGATATTCTCATTGAGGATGGGAAAATACTGGAAGTGGGAGAGAATCTTCAGGACAGCGGCAGGGACGCAGAGGTTACAGATGTATCCAAAAAGCTGATTTTCCCGGGATTTATTGATGGGCATACCCATATGCACCTGGAAGTCTCCGGCACGGTGACCGCTGATTTATTTGACACAGGAACCAGGGCGGAGCTGGCTGGGGGGACTACATGTATTGTGGATTTTGCCACGCAGAATAGAGGGGAAAGTCTGGCAGAGGCCCTTGAGAACTGGCATAAGAAGGCGGACGGGGAGTGTTCCTGTGATTATGCGTTTCATCTGGCCATATCGGACTGGAATGAGAGGATTTCAGAGGAGCTTGAGACCGTTGTCTCCAGCGGAATCCACTCTTTTAAGCTGTATATGGTCTATGACGCCATGATGGTGGACGACCAGAGTATGTATGAAATTCTGTCACGGCTGAAGGAGCTGGGAGGGATTGCAGGGGTCCACTGTGAGAACAGCGGGATTGTGAAGGCCCGGCTGGAGGAAATAAAGAGGAAAGAGGGCGGCAGGAGAGATGTGGGGGACTATCCCGGTACCCGTCCAGCCCTGGCGGAAGCGGAGGCGGTGAACAGACTGCTGAAGATTGCCAGGTGTGTGGATACCCCTGTGATTGTGGTGCATCTCAGTTCCCAAGAAGGATATGAGGAGGTACAGAAGGCACGGGAGAAGGGGCAGAAAGTATATGTGGAGACTTGTCCTCAGTATCTGCTTCTGGACGAGGGCCGCTATCAGGCAGGAGGCCTGGAGGCCCGTAAATATATGATTGCGCCGCCCCTGCGGACCAAAAAAGACCAGGAGGTGCTGTGGCAGGCTCTGGCAGGGGAGCAGATTCAGACAGTGGCCACGGACCACTGCAGTTTTACCCTGGAGCAAAAAGAGATGGGAAAAGATGATTTCTCCATGACGCCCTGCGGAATGCCGGGGGCACAGGAACGGCCGGCGCTGATTTATCACTATGGTGTGAGAGGCGGGCGGATTACCCTGGAGCAGATGTGCAGATGCCTGTCGGAAAACCCGGCGAAGCTCTATGGTCTCTATCCGAAAAAAGGGGTGATTGCGCCGGGCAGTGATGCAGACCTGGTGGTGTGGGATACGAAGGCCAAATGGACGCTTCAGTCAAAGGAGCTGCAGTCGGCCTCGGATTATTGCCCTTATGAGGGGGCGTCTCTTTCGGGGCGGGCTGAGAAAGTATACCTGCGGGGGGAGCTGGCGGCGGAAAATGGGGAGATTATAAAGGCATTTCTGGGGCAGTATGTGAGAGGGGTACATACAAATGATCGGGGATTCCTTTTGAAATAGTGAAAATCTCCCACCAAGCGGGGCGTGCAGATAGCAGGAATGATTTTTAAGACACGCTCTAACAGACCGGTTGGCTCACGGATATGATGATCCATGGAAAAATTTTCGGCAGACGGGAGGTGTAACATTTGAAAGTATTGATAAAAGGAGCCGGTGATCTGGCTACGGGAGCGGCATATGAGCTGTGGCTGGCCGGGCATCATGTTCTTATGACGGAGATAGAAACGCCTCTTGCGGTCCGGCTGGCAGTATCCTTTTCACGGGCTGTCTATGAAGGAGAGGCACAGGTGGAGAAGGCCAGAGGCATCCTGGTTCACAGCCTGACACAAGCGTACCAGGTGATGGGGGCAGGGAAGATTGCGGTGATTGTGGATGAAGAGGCAAAGATTCGCAAAGAGTATCAGCCGGATCTGCTGGTGGACTGCATTATGGCTAAGAAGAATCTGGGAACCCGTATGACAGATGCGCCTATGGTGGTGTGCATTGGACCGGGATTTTCGGCGGGGAAAGACTGCCATTATGTGATTGAGACGCAGAGGGGGCCGTCTCTGGGAAAAGTGATTTCCCGGGGGAGCGCTGCCCCCAATACGGGGATTCCCGGTGAGGTGGGGGGATATACCGTTGAGCGGCTGCTGAAAGCAAAAGGCTCTGGGGTAATGGAACCTGTAGCTGCAATCGGAGATATTGTGGAAAAGGGACAGCTGATGGCGTACACGGGAGGCGTGCCGGTGTATTCCCGGATATCCGGGATTGTAAGAGGGATGCTCCAGGCAGGTGTTATGGTAGAGAAAGGGATGAAAATCGGCGATGTAGACGCCAGGAAAGACCAGGCGCTCTGTTATACCATATCGGATAAGGCCAGGTGTATTGGACAGGGAGTGATGAAAGCGGCAGAGCACATGTCTGCATCCCCGGTATCCGGCCTGTCTGGCGGGGCCCGCAGCAGCTCCCTTATGCAGACAAAGGCTCCCGGAGGATACCTGAGGGGTTCTGTAAATTATAGTGCGCAGTTGACGTAAGGAAAGGAAAGCAGGTGAGAGTTTTAAGATGTATACATTTACAGTAAATGGAAAAAGGGTTTCCACGGATAAAAAGCAGTCTCTGCTCCGTTTCCTAAGAGACGAACTGCATCTGACATCAGTGAAAGACGGGTGCAGCCAGGGAGCGTGCGGCGCCTGTACCGTTATCATTGACGGACAGACCTGCAAGGCATGTGTTCCATCCACAGACATGCTGGAGGGAAAAAGCATTCTGACAGTGGAGGGCTTGAGTGAATGGGAGGCAGAAGTTTTTACGTATGCTTACGGGGAAGCGGGGGCAGTCCAGTGCGGTTTCTGTATTCCAGGGATGGTGATGTGCACCAAAGCGCTGCTGGATGTGAATCCGGACCCTGCGGAAGAAGAGATAAAATACGCGCTGAGGAATAATTACTGTCGCTGCACAGGATATGTGAAGATTATCAAAGCAGTAAAATTATCGGCGAAAATCCTTCGGACAGGGGTAATTCCCCAGCCGGGGGCTGATGATTGGAAAATAGGTTCTCCTGTCCACAGACTGGATGTGGAAGAGAAAGTACTTGGATTTGGAAAATATCCAGATGACTTTTATATGGAAGGAATGTGTTACGGCTCGGCCCTCAGGAGCAGATATCCCAGGGCCAGGGTACTGTCCATAGACACATCAGAAGCGGAGAAACTGCCAGGGGTGGCGGCTGTACTCACGGCCGAGGACATTCCGGGGGAAAATAAGATCGGACATCTGAAACATGACCAGTATACGCTGATTCCCACGGGAGGGCTGACCCACTATCTGGGAGATGCCATCGCCCTGGTAGCTGCAGAGGACATGGAGACGGTAGAGAAGGCGAAGAAACTGATAAAAGTGGAATATGAGGTGCTGCCGGCGGTACATAGTATTGAGGAAGCGTCGGCACCTGATGCACCTTGTGTTTTTGACGAAGAAGAATCCAATGTGCTGGCATATAAGAAAATCAACCGGGGAAATGCCGGGGAAGCCATTGAAAAAGCAGCCTATGTGGTCAGCGGGCACTTTGAAACACCCTGGACGGAACATGCATTTCTGGAGCCGGAGTGTGCGGTGGCTTATAAGGACGAAGACGGGGACGTGATGGTGATTTCCACTGACCAGGATGCCTACTGTACTTACCGGGAATGCAGCCTGATGCTGGGGACAGACAAAGTAAAGGCGCAGAATGCTCTGGTGGGCGGCGGTTTTGGAGGGAAAGAAGA
>CAJURF010000060.1:19708-23085 GCA_910588825.1 uncultured Lachnospiraceae bacterium | reverse complement strand
TGCCGCAAAGTGGGGCGTATGGGTGGCGTGAATGAATTTTCAAACACGCTCTAGTTATTCTGCGAAAATAATATTGAAAATCCGCCTAATTATCTATATAATAATTAAAATATGAAATTCTACAGAAAGTGATGTGATACGATGGTCAAAATTGATCAAGAGAGATGTATCGGCTGTGGCCTGTGTGCCGATGATTGTCTCGCTCTTAATATCGAGCTGAAAGAGGAAAAGGCGAATATAAAAAATGAGTGTCTGCTGTGCGGCCACTGTGTGGCAATCTGCCCGGAACATGCGGTATCAATCCCAGAATATGATATGGATGATGTGGAAGAATATGATGCAGACAGTTTTAAGCTAAACCCAGAAAATGTTCTGCACGCAATTAAATTCCGCCGCAGTATACGCAGCTATAAACCGCAAAAAATCTCACAGGAATATCTGAATCTTCTGGTTCAGGCCGGACGCTATACCGCCACAGCAAAGAATAATCAGAACTGCTGTTTTGTGGTAGTCCAGGATGAACTGGAAGAACTGAAACAGAGAATCTGGGGTTTTATTGATGCGCTGGAAGAGAGGGCGGGCGGAAATGTCCCCCAGGAGCTGATGCCCTATATTGCTTTCAACCATCGCAGGAAAATAGACGCCTTTGATGATTTTCTGTTCCGGAATGCCCCTGCCGTGTTATTCATCACTTCTGACTGGCCTCTGGACGCAGGCCTGGCCGCTCAGAATATTGAGACTATGGCTGTTTCCTTAGGAATGGGAGTGCTGTATAATGGCTATGTGGTAAGAATTGCCGAAAAGGATAAGGAATTGAAAGAGTGGCTGGGAATTAAAGATGAGACCATCAAGGCCTGTATGCTGCTGGGATATTCCGCCAAAGATTACCCAAGAACCGCACCGCGAAGGAAACCCCGCGTGGTTTGGAAGTAGCAGAAATCTCAAATTCAGCAGATAGAGCAGCCTGTATGGTTTCACTCTGCGGCATACCTGTGTATCACAATGGTATGCCGCAGATTAGAAACCATCTTCCATCTCCCACCGAATGGTGTCTTCATCAAAGTTGTCAAAGGCATGGGGCCCCGGGGCAATTTGGACGTCTTTATATATACATACCAAATCTTTACTATACAACCGCCTCAATCAATTTTCTATCCCCAAGTATCATACGCTTGACCCCAGTCTTCTTATTTTTATTAAAGTTAAAACTCAACATATATCCTTTTTTCAAATGATAGTATTCCAGATAATTAATAAGCTGTTTTTCCCCGCGTTCATGATACGCATTTCCCCGCCAGATTTTTAATTCAATCACCATCTGTTCCCCCTGATAATCCACAATCACATCTGTCCGCTCCATATTCCGGGTTCTGGATTCCACATAATAGTTCCCTGTGCCATTTATAATGGGCATGAGATACAGCAAAAAGTATCTGCGTCCATCCTCCTCTTTAAATTTATCCATCCGTCCCCCATACAATTCATTAAAATGTATTACAAACCGCCTCAGCACCAACTCCATATTCAGATGCCCTGCACAAATAAACTGATTTCTATCCCGCACAGCCGCTTGATAGATATCTGCATTCCGGCTCTCTGACGATGACAGGAAAAAATTATAAAATACTACCTCAAAGATTCTATTGCTAATAACAGCTATCCCTTTATCGTTTTTTACAAACCCCAGCATGTGTGCCATATCAATGGCATGGTTCAGAGCATTATAAGAACTCTCTCGTCCTGCAAATAATGTGGAATAAACAATCTCTTTTAACTCAGGAAGGTCATATAATTTATTTACCATGGACTCAAACAGCGTATTTTTTTCTCCTGTCAGGATTCTCTCAGCCGCCAAAAACCCCGCATAGGTCCAGGCCGATTTTTTCTCCGGAAAATTTTCACTTCCGGCAATTTCTTCATCCATCAATTTGCAGAATCTGGATACTAGAAAAGGGTATCCTGATGTATAGTCATAAATCAGCCCTGCAATCTTTGATATATCCATTCCTGTGGCATGTTCATTTTCATATTCTTTCAGCATACCGGCGATTTCCTCTGGGGAAAAGCTCATCTCTACTTTAAATTCCACAGCTATATTCCAGGGACTGTTCATCTTATGGTCTTCGTCCGGCCGGAATTTTCGTTTCAAATTTTTTATATCATACACTCCCGCAAGAATCACTGATTGAAATGTGGGTGAATACTCTCTGTCAATATAATATCCTCTCAGCTGTGACAGGAAATCTAAAAATACTTGGTTATTCACCGCACTGTCTGTTTCATCTATCATCAAAACTAACGGTTTGTCTGCCTCCCTGCAGATATCGCTCAGATACTGGAATAACTCCACCAATTCCAGTTCTTCTCCTTGTTCCTGTGCGAAAGTTCCCAGCCGCTCCACTGCTTTTTTCATATTATCCGGAGCTTCTATAGGCAGACTTTGTATGATATGGACAAATGCCTTTGCAAATGCTTTTGCAAATGTATTCTCACTCCGAAATTTTGCAGAACTCATCCTCATCTGAAAGTCCATACTGATTACATAATACTGAGCCTTCAAATATTCTCTCAGAGCGCGGAGGGTTGTGGTCTTACCGTACTGCCGGGCCCGGTTGATTGTAAAATATTCACCCCTGTCTATATATTCCTTTATCTGCGCCAGCCTGGAATCAAGATTAACCATATAATGCTGATTTGGTTTACAATCTGCCGTTATGTTAAATATTTTGCCCATATAATGCCTGCTCCTTTTAAAAGTTGTACTGTACCTTTTCATATTATATCCTCAATACGCACCTTCTTCAATACGTAAAAATTCCGTGAAAAAGTCTGCTGTCACTGTTCACTACATGACCAGCAGCTCTATAGAAAAATAACTTGCCATTACCTAAATTTCCCCCTTGACATAATAGAATATATATGATTAAATACACATATGAACATTTATTCATATATTGAGAGGAGATGTCATAATGAAAATAAAATTTATACCGTCGGAACACGCGCACAATGATAACAGCGCAGGTCATCATTCTCATGAAGCCAGCTCCGGACATAGACATACACACGAACATGGCGATTCCTGCGGATGTGGGCACGATCACCATAAGCATCACCACGAGCACAGTGATGACTGCGGGTGCGGCCACGACCATCACGAACACGGTGATTCCTGCGGGGACGGCCACGACCATCACGAACACGGTGATTCCTGCGGGGACGGCCACAACCACCTCCATCACGAGCACGGCGATTCCTGTGGATGCGGACATGATCATCATAAACATCACCACGAACACAGCGATTCCTGTGAATGTGGGCACGATCATCAGGAACATCACCACGAGCACGGCGATTCCTGCGGATGCGGACATGAC
>CAJURF010000060.1:0-19608 GCA_910588825.1 uncultured Lachnospiraceae bacterium | reverse complement strand
CACCATGAACATCATCACGAGCACAGTGATTCCTGCGGATGCGGACATGACCACCATGAACATCATCACGAGCACAGTGATTCCTGCGGATGCGGACATGACCACCGACAGCCCTGCTCCTCCAGAAGCCGCACCCATTTTGTTGTGGAGCACCGCCAGACTCCAGGCCACTCAGAGGACTGTACCTGTGAACAGTGCAACCCCCATGTAGAATACTGCGACGTGTGCGGTAAGAGTCTGGCCAGCTGTACCTGCCATATGCCGGACCAGGATATGGAAAAACATGTGTATATCCTGGAAAATCTGGGCTGTGCCAACTGTGCCGCCAAAATGGAGAAAAAAATCAAAGAGCTGCCAGGTGTAAAATACGCCTCCATTACATTTGCCACCAAACAGCTGCGCCTGTCTGCAGAAGACCACCAGGCACTGCTGCCGAAAGTCCAGGAAATCTGTGCCTCCATAGAATCCGATGTAAAAGTAATTCCCCGGAGCGGTCCGCTCCCAGGGGCTTTTAAAACAAAAACTTATATTTTAGAAAACCTGGGCTGTGCCAACTGTGCTGCCAAAATGGAAAAGCGCATCAGCGAACTGGAAGGCATCACCAGCGCATCCATCACCTTTGCCACCAAACAGCTCCGGATTACCACCAAAAGCCCTGACCGTTATCTCCCTCAGATCCGCAATATCTGTACCTCTATCGAATCTGAGGTTGTGGTCACAGAAAAGGATACCCGGCCAAAGAGCAGAGATACCCTGCCTGTTGAGACGGCACGTACCTCCACTAAAACACACGCCTCCAAAGAAAAGCTGGAGCTGCTGGCTATTCTTGCCGGCATCGTCCTGTTCGCTGCCGGGGAAATTCTGGAACAAATGGATGCCGCGGCTATGCTGACGCTGCCTGTTTTCATCATCGGTTACGTAATCCTGGGAGGGAAAATTGTCCTAACAGCACTCAAAAACATCCCCAAGGGACAGATTTTTGATGAAAATTTTCTGATGAGTATTGCCACTTTAGGTGCTTTTGCCATACAGGAATACCCGGAAGCTGTGGGTGTAATGCTGTTTTACCGTATCGGTGAATACTTTGAACACCGGGCTGTGGAGAGAAGCCGGGGGCAGATAATGGACACTGTTGATATGCGCCCGGAAGTGGTCAATCTGCTGGTAGGTGAGGAAGTTCAGGTTATCAATGCACAGGACGCCCAGGTGGGAGATATTCTCCTGGTCCGCCCGGGAGACCGGATTCCTCTGGACGGCGTAGTTATTGAAGGTGAAAGCCGCATCGACACCTCACCAGTTACCGGGGAACCTGTGCCTGTGTCCGCAGGGTTCGGCAGTGAAGTAACTTCTGGCTGTGTAAACACCTCCGGCCAGCTGAAAATCCGCGTGGAGAAAGTTTTAGAGGAATCTATGGTTACCCGGATTCTGGATTCCGTGGAAAATGCAGCCGCCAGCAAACCGAAAATCGACCGTTTTATCACAAGATTTGCCAGAATCTACACTCCCTGTGTAGTACTGCTGGCCTTGGGAACTGCCGTGATTCCTTCCCTGTTTACAGGAAACTGGAATTATTGGATCTACACGGCCCTCACCTTCCTTGTCATGAGCTGTCCCTGCGCCCTTGTACTCAGCGTGCCATTGGCATTCTTCTCTGGAATTGGGGCCGGTTCCAAGAAAGGTATTTTATTCAAGGGGGGTGTTTCCCTTGAGGCTATGGCAGGTGTCAATGCTGTCATTATGGATAAGACCGGAACCATCACAGAGGGGAATTTTGTCTTACAGCAGATCGTTCCCGCCGGAAAACACTCTGAAGATGAACTGCTGCAGATGGCGGCAAGCTGTGAACAGATTTCCACACATCCTATCGCAGGGAGTCTTGTGACAGCCGCCAGGGAAAAGGGCCTGCCCCTGGAGAAGCCTCAATCTCTCCAGGAAATTGCCGGCCACGGAATACAGGCTTCTCTGGAAAACAAAACGGTACTGTGCGGAAATAAAAAACTGATGGATAAGTTCCATATCACTATGAAACAGTTAAAGACTGCTTCCTTCGGGGCCGAAGTATTTCTGGCAGTAAATGGGAAATTTGCCGGATATTTTGTCATCGCTGACACTGTGAAAAAAGATGCCCGAACTGCCATAAGCAGAATGAAAAAAATGGGACTCACCACTGCCATGCTCACCGGCGACTCCCAGGACAGCGCCCAGGCGGTTGCCAGAGAAACGGAAATTGACCAAGTACATGCAAAACTTCTGCCCCAGGATAAACTCACCGAGCTGACAAAAATCCGCAATCAATACGGCAGTGTTATGTTCGTGGGCGACGGAATCAACGACGCACCAGTACTGGCCGGGGCAGATGTTGGCGCGGCAATGGGAAGCGGAGCAGATGCCGCCATAGAAGCCGCTGACACTGTATTTATGACTTCCAGTATGGAGGCCATCCCACAGTCCATCGCCATCGCCAGAGCCGCATCAAGAATTGCATGGCAGAACGTAGTATTTGCTCTGATTATAAAAATCTTTGTGATGATTCTGGGTCTGCTGGGATACGCCAATATGTGGCTGGCTGTATTCGCCGACACTGGCGTGGCCATGTTGTGTGTTTTAAATTCAATAAGAATCCTCTATCGTAAGGAGCTGTAAACTAGAGTGTGTCATAAAAATGGACTAGAAATTCATTGACAAACTTTCAAAAAGATTTACCATTATATATAATGATTAGAGTGCCAAATGAGACCTTTTGACGCTCTAATCATCCAATCAGCCTTTAGGCCGACTGTGTGTGCATATGTTTTAATATTTTTATAGTATTTTAATTTGCATTTGTTCGTAAACAGATTATAATATGATTATCAGATGCGGCAGGCAAATCTGAAATACTGAAAGAGAGGTAATCATGGAAGAAATGGGAATGACAAATGAACAATGGAAAGATAATCTAAGAATCCAGCTGGAAAACTGGGAAGAAATCGAAGATTTGCTGGCCAGTGGTAAAAAAGACGATGCTCTGAAAAAAATCAGTAAAATCAAAGAACGCATCAAACAGGGTATTGAAAGCTGAATTATGCTTCATATACTGGAATCTCGGGAGCAGACCTGCCTTTTCTGCTCCCTTCTCGTATAACAGCTACACCAGCCACCGCTGTAGATTCTCCTCTATCTGACAGGCCAGTGCTTCTTTTTTCCACCCCTTTGCCACGGCAGTATATTCCAGACTGCGTTTCAACACTTCGGGTATTTCCTGCAGCTTTGCATGTTCCACCCCCTTAGCCCAGGCCACTGCCGGCAGGCCGTCGGTCTCGAGAAACAGCCTGTCCGCCGGGATTTCTCTTACCATAGTCCCGATAAGCCCTCTGTTCTCTCCCCACACCATGGATGTGTCCGGCCCCAGGGTAAAGTAACAATCCTGCTTCAGAAATTTTTCAAAAACTTTTTCAGGACCTGAATACCAATGCACACATATGCTGCCTGGAAATCCTTTGATGATATCTGCAATTATTTCCTCCTGCCCTTTCGTGTGGAGCAGAACCGGCTTTCCCAGGTCTGCGGCAATCTGAAGCTGTTCCTCCAGCCGTCTCTGCTGCAGTTTTAGCGGGATTTCACACCAGACACTGTCCATGCCGATTTCCCCCACAAAGCTGCATAATTCCAGATATTCTCTGCATTCTTCCACCTGATAACGATGGGTATACCATGGATGGATACCGAAACTAACTATGATTTCTCTCTGGCTGCGAAACGACTCCATCGCCTGCCATTCCCCAGGTGTTCCTGTGGAGAAACAAGTGGTGATGCCATTTTTCCGGCGGAAATTCAGTTCCGTTTCCCCATCAAGTGTTTCGTATCCTTCCGAAAGACAGGCCAGGTGCGCGTGCATATCGATCATTTGGTTTCCTCCTGAATCAGCCTGTAAATCTCTGCCCGTAATTTTCCCTGTTCATACAGCCACTCTCTGGTGCGATTTTTCTCCTTCACCTGAATTTCCCGCCGTATCCCCTCACCGGCTTTTCCAAGAATCAGGATTCTGTCAGAGAGATAGATTGCCTCATCTGTATCATGGGTTACCAGGAGAATTGTTTTCTTTAAATTACTGTACAATTCCCGGAGCCAGTCCTGCATCCCGCTTCTGGTGATCACATCCAGTGCGCCAAAGGGTTCATCCAAAAGGTATATCTCTGCCTGACACAGAGCCGTCCGCAGAAAAGCCGCCCTCTGGCGCATACCGCCGGACAGCTCATCCGGATATTTGTCTTCACATCCCTGAAGACCGAAACGTGCCATCTGTGCCTGGGCTGTCTCCTTCATCTGCTCTTTTTGGTGATGGATTTCCCCGTATAGACATACATTGTCCAGAATCGTCCTCCAGGGCAGAAGCAGATCGTTCTGAGGCATGTAGGCAAAGCAGCTGTTTACCCCTTTTGTCTCTTTTCCATCAATCTGCACCTGGCCGCTCTGAGGCTTTCTAATACCCGCCAGTATATTCAGCAGAGTGGATTTTCCACATCCAGAAGGACCCAAAATACTGATAAACTCTCCTTCTGCTGCCTCAAAGGTAAGGCCATTTAGAATATGCTGGTCCCCATAAGAAAAATACAGGTTATTTACACTGAGTTTCATACTGTACCCCGCAGTTATTCTTTCAAATCCAGAAATTCATTGGTATAATAATCCGATGGGGGAAGGGCTTTTTCAATCACACCATATTCCTGCAGGAAACTGCTGTAGCGCTCCCACACTTCATCTTTCATCTCCCCCCAGGTATCTGTATCTTCCATAAATTTCCCCGCCAGATATGTCTGGGACTTTTTCAGCATTTTCTCATCATAATCCGGTGCATAGGAATGCAGAATCTCTGCACAGCCTTCCGGGTCCTCTATCACATCTTTGTAACCTTTCTGGGTGGCCCGCAAAAAGGCGGAAACCATTTCCGGGTCTGATTCTATCTGCGCGTCGCTGGTGATAATCACAGGTGTATAATAGTCCAGACGCTCGTCCAGCTGGCGGCATTCCATATAATTGAGCTTACAGTCATTCATCTCCGCCATGACACTGTCCCAGCCCTCGAAGAACCACATGATGTCACAGCTTTTCCCCAGCGCTTCAAATCCGGTTCCGTCTGAGATCACCATATCTAATTTAGAAAAATCCGCTCCCTCTTTGGCCATACATGCCTCCAAGACTGCCGACTCACCTGGCCCGCCCCATCCGGCGTATGTCTTTCCCTCAAAATCTGCCGGGGACTCAATCCCGCTGTCAGCCAAGGATACGAATCCGGAAGTATTGTGCTGGATAATGGCAGCCACTGTCTTAATGGGCAGAGGGTCTTCTGAGCTCTTGGCTATGGTCACATCCTCCTGGTAGCTGATTCCGAAGTTTCCTTTCTGCTGGGCAACCAGTGTGGCCGTGGCCCCGTCTGTGGGCTCAATAACCTCCACATCCATCCCTTCTTCTTCATAGTACCCTCTGTTCAGCGCCGTATAGATGCCCGTATGATTGGTGTTTGGCACATAGTCCAGGATCACAGTTACTTTTTCCAATTCTGCCGGAGCTTCCTGCTCTTTGGCGTCCTTTTGTTTGTCCTGCTCCGTCTGTTTTGCTGCCCCCGCCTTTTCTTCAGACAGACTGCTGCCGCAGGCGGCCAGTCCCCATACCATCGATACAGCTGTGAGAATTATCAATTTCTTCTTCCACTTGTTTGTCATAGTCGTTCCCCTTTCTTACAGTTCCCATGTTCCCTTTTCGAATCTTTTCCTACAGTTCCTTACGCTTTCGGCCTTTGCCGCTTCATTGGCAGTACTGCACAGCCAAATAACTTTACCAGACCGTTCATCAGCAGACTCAGCAGTATGATCATAACCACACATGCGAATACCTTATCCAGCATGTAACTGTTTTTTGCCCGGATCAAATAATAACCCAGCCCGCTCTGCGACGCGATCCATTCCCCCACCACTGCGCCGCTGATACTGTAAGTGGCCGCCACTTTCAGCCCTGACAGCAGAGAAATCACAGCTGAGGGAATTTTCACAATCCGGTACAGCTGGAATCTGGACCCGCCATAAGTCCGGAGCAGGTTCAGATAGCCTTCTTCCATCTGCCCCAGCCCGTCGCTGAAACTGACTACAATGGGAAAAAAGCACATCAACACCACCGTTAAAATCTTCGGGGCATAACCAAATCCCATATAGATAATAAAAATCGGCGCCAGAACAATCACAGGCACAGTCTGGGTCACCACTAAAATGGGATAGATACAGCGCTTAAACGTGGGCATGGCATCAATCAAAATGCCGATTATGATTCCCACGGCGAAAGAGATACCCATTCCCGTCAATGCCTCCAGTACTGTAATCCCCGTATGCCGCAGCAGCGTGGGAAATTCCTCTGCCAAAGTAAAAACTGTGGCGCTGGGTGATGGCAGTACATACAGAGGGATTTGTCCCACACGCACTGTCAGCTCCCAGATTCCCAGCAAAATAAGTATAACCAGAAGCGGTGCGGCTCTTGTCATATTTTTCATATCAGCAGCTCCTCTTTCAAATATTTCTTCCGGACCAGACACAAAAATGAGGTTTCCTGTACGACAAAAAATGCCGATGCAGACGCACCGACATTATTAGCAAAATTCTGTGAAAACCCAAGTAAAAATGTCCGATGCATCCTGGCATCCACCGCACACTTTCATCGTGTCTCCTAAAATCTTACGAACGTCATATTTTCCTGCGCCAGCATTATCTGTATCAGGTTCAAAGGGTCAAAACCATTCGGTTTACTCTCAGGCTTACCGCCTCCCCATTTTCAGATGATTATACTACAGGCCTGTACACATTGCAACATTTTTTTGTATGAGAATGCCCAATATGTTCTAAACATATAGATTAACAACACAAACTCTGGTACAATATTCTAAAACATGTTTGAAAAGAAAGAAATATGTACTCTCGGAGTCTCTTTGTGCCTGAAGGTGCAGGAGAGCTTCCGAGAGTACATAAATGTCAAAAGGAGGCTCAGCAAATGGGGATAGAAATACAAATCCTGGATTTTTTACAGAAACTCCGGACACCGGCAGGTGATATGGTTATACCCCTGATTACAAAATTGGGGGATAAAGGAATCATATGGATTCTATTAGCCGCTGCTTTACTACTGATTCCAAAAACCAGGAAAACAGGCGCCATATTGACAGCCGCCTTATGTGTAGACCTGGTCCTGTGCAATGGGATTCTGAAAAATCTGTTTGCACGGATTCGTCCATTTGATGTAAATACTTCCGTTCAGCTCCTAATCCCAAAACCAGGTGATTTTTCTTTCCCATCTGGGCATACTGCTGCTTCCTTTACAGCGGCGGCTGCACTCTACTTCGCAGGGGAGAAAGAATTGTGGAAGCCCGTCCTGGCGCTGGCCGTCATAATTGCTTTTACACGACTGTATCTGTATGTACATTACCCCACGGATATTTTAGGCGGTATGGCGGTGGGAACTACGGCTGGATATCTTGGTTTTTGGATCGTTACAAAGTCCGGAGAAAAACTCCGGATATAAACAAAATGCTAAACTGTGCCATTTAAAATCTCTTCCAAACAGACAGGAGGCGGCGCCATGACAAGAACTGTAGGTATCGGCCACCAAAATTTCGAAACTCTGATTACAAACAATAATTTCTACATCGACAAGACAATGTTTATCAAAGAGTGGTGGGAAAATGATGACGCCGTAACGCTGATTACCCGCCCCAGAAGATTCGGGAAAACATTGAATATGCGCATGGTAGAACAATTTTTTTCGCAGGAATATGAAGGGAAAAGCGATTTATAACAGTGCTCATTGGATAATCCAAGCAGGCGGGAGCATCTGACTCCCGCCCTCTCACATCATATTGCTTGTACAAATTGTACTTTTTACTTTTGGCAGGAGATGAAGCTCTTACTCTTTGTCCAAAATCTCCTGTTTTCTTCCCAGAATGTCATCTGACAGAATCTCCTCCTCTGCCTGTTCAAAGCCGATTCTCTCAATGGTCTGGGCGAAACGCTCTCCCGGCTGGCCTTTTTCACGAAACAGCAGGATACACTTTTCCACTGCCTTCATCACTTCCGCTTCTGATTCAAAGATTTTGCCCAGTGGTTTTCCGTGGGAAATATTTTTTCCCCATCTTCCGCCGATATACATTTTATACCCATTCATACCGTCAGGGATGGCATCAAAACGGCAGTTTCCCACACAGCGCCCGCAGTGGGTACAGATATCCTGGTTAATTCCCAAAACGCCGTCTGACACTTTGGCAGCTCCCATGGGACAGACTTTTTCAATGGCGCATTTTTTGCACCCTTTACAGCCTTCTTTGTCATAATTGGGAACCAGCTGGCCCACAATACCCACATCGTTCAATTCCGGTTTTACACAGTTATTGGGACAGCCTCCCACCGCAATTTTGAATTTGTGTGGCAGTTTCACCTGGCGGTAGCCCTCGTAAAATGCTTTGTGAATTTTCTCAGATAAATCAAAGGTATCAATCCTTCCATACTGACAGGTAGTTCCTTTGCAGGAAACCACAGGGCGCACTTTCGCTCCGGTTCCTCCGGTGCTCATCCCTGCCTGCTCAATAAATGCCCGGAATTCATCAATTTTCTCATAGGGAATTCCCTGCACTTCCACTGTCATTCGAGTGGTATATACCACATTCCCGTTTCCAAACTTTCTGGCTGCCTCGCCGATTGCAATATGCTCATCTGCAGTGAGTTTGCCATTTACCGTAATCACACGGCCGGAAAAGTTGTCTGTTCCCTTATTGCTGAGAAATCCCAGCCCTTTTACTCTTTTTTCATCTTCTTTGCTGACTGTTAATGCTGCCATATTCTTCCTCCTTAAATTGTTTAGTATGCTTTTCCATCTGCTGTCTGCCTGGACTTTTACCATGGAATTGTTTTCGCTTCTGTTATCATAGCACTTGTTTATCTATATGTAAAATATTATAATATTATGTAATTAATAGTTTTTTCCTATCAGAAAGGAAATATACCTCCTATGACATTACGACATATGAAAATTTTTATCGAAGTGGTAGAAACCGGAAAGATGAGTGCAGCTGCCAAGAATCTGTACATGGCCCAGCCCTCCGTCAGCCAGGCAGTCCATGAACTGGAGGCCCATTACCAGACTCTGCTATTTAGGCGTTATGCGAAAAAGCTCTATATCACTGAGGACGGAAAACTTCTGTACACCTATGCCAAACAGCTGACCTCACAATTTGCACGGATGGAGGAAACCATGCTCACCAAGAACCGCCGGGAAAAGTACCGCATTGGGGCCACCATCTCTGTGGGCGGAAGCATTCTCTCCCCGGTTGTAAAACATTTCCGTCAGAAGTTCCCGGACCTTGATGTCTATGCGTTTGTAGGAAATACCCAGGAAATTGAGGAACGGCTGTTGAACATGGATTTGGACGTGGGAATCATTGAGGGTTTTGTAAAAAGCACCGACCTCATTACCATTCCCCTGTTGGAAGACCCTCTGGTACTGGCCTGCAGCGAAAGCCACCCCCTGGCCGGCCGAAACGCCCTGTACATAGAAGACCTGCAGGAACAGGAATTTGTCATACGGGAACCGGGCAGTGGAACCAGGGAACTTCTGGACCGTTTTCTGGCCTCCCATGGGATCCATATCACCGTAGCCTTTGAAGCCCATACACCGGATTCCATAAAAAATGCCCTGCGGATTAATCAGTGCCTGACTCTGATTTCCGCAAGGCTTGTGGAGCAGGAATTAAAAAGCGGCGAATTCATTGCATTTTCCAGCCAGGATTCCCAGTGGAACCGTTATTTCCGCATGGTTTACCATAAGGAAAAAGACTCTGCTCCCTATCTTCCTATTTTTAAAGAAATTATATCCTCCTATGACCAAAAGGTTCCGCTGGACCGCTTTATTCATGGGCAGTTCATCGATACCCATAATAAAAAACTGTAAAGCAGCGGCGGCTGTTTCATCGCTTTTTGGTATATAGGCTTATAGAAGGTTCTGCATACTTTTCAAACTGATGGCCAGGGTGGATGTATTATGGAACAGTGCTGCAGATGCGGGCTGTACCATACCGCCCACGCCCAGGGCAATCAACGCCAGATTGACCCCTACAATCATTTTGTAGTTTTTGCTGATTCGCTTCATAAGCGCAGTGCTTAAAAGACGCAGGGTGACCACCTCGTACAAATCGTCGGATGAAATGGTGATGTCTGCAATTTCCCGTGCGATCTCCGCCCCGTCACTGATGGCGATTCCCACATCCGCTGCTGATAATGCCGGTGAATCGTTGATACCATCTCCGATCATGATCACTTTCCGCCCGGCCTTTCTCTCCTTTTCAATAAAACCTGCTTTGTCCTCCGGCAGAACTTCTGAATAATACTCATCTACACCGATCTGCCTGGCGATGGCCGCGGCTGTCCGCTCGCTGTCTCCAGTCATCATAACAACTTTCTTTATACCTGTCCTCCGCAGAGAATTGATCACCGCCTCAGCTTCCTCCCGCAGGGGATCTTCAATGCAGATGACAGCCGCCAGCCGGCGCTCCACTGCCAGGTACAAATGGGAGCAATCTGCGGGAAGCTGGGTGAATGCCTCCTGATACTGCTGGTCAATTGTGCATTTTTCATCGTCAAAGACAAAATGATAACTGCCGATAATGACCTTTTGTCCGTCTATGTAAGAAGAAATACCGTGGGCCACAATATAGTCCACTTTGGTGTGCATCTCCTCATGCTCTAATCCCCGCTTTGCAGCACCTCTTACCACTGCCTTGGCCATGGAATGGGGGAAATGTTCCTCCAGACAGGCTGCGATGCGAAGCAGCTCATCCGGGTCTTTCTCACAGAACGCAATCACCTCTTTTAGTGTGGGCCTGGCCTTTGTAAGTGTTCCGGTTTTGTCAAATACCATTGTGGACGCCTCCGCCGCTGCCTCCAGATATTTGCCGCCTTTTACTGTAATATGGTTCAAGCTGGCCTCCCGGATGGCTGATAATACCGCTATGGGCATGGCCAGCTTTAAGGCGCAGGAGAAGTCCACCATCAATACCGTAATAGCCTTCGTGGCATTTCTCGTCAGAAGCCATACCAGACCGGTTCCCAGAAAGGTATACGGAACCAGTCTGTCTGCCAGATGCTCCGCTTTACTCTCCAGGGCAGACTTCAGCTTCTCTGACTCCTCAATCATGGTGACAATCTTCTCATACCGGGAAGAACCGCCGGTCTCCTTTACCCGTATGGCAAGCCAGCCTTCTTCCAGCACAGTGCCGGCATAGACATAGCCGCCCGTCTCTTTTTTCACAGGCTGAGATTCTCCTGTGAGGGACGCCTGATTCACCATAGCTTCTCCGGCTGACACTTCACCGTCAAAGGGAATCACATTGCCCATATGTACCACAACTTGGTCTCCCTCTCCAATTTCTGAGGCAGACACCAGCACCTCCTGGCCGTCCTTTTTCAGCCACACGTTTTCCACATTCAGAGACATGCTGCGCGCCAGATCTCCCACCGATTTCTTATGTGTCCACTGTTCCAGCAGTTCACCCACTCCCAGCAGGAACATGACGGAACTGGCCGTTTCCATATTCCCTCTGGCCACGGACACACCGATTGCGGCAGCATCCAGAACTGCAACTTCTAATTTCCCCTGAAGCAGTGTCCTCAGCCCTTGGGAGATATACCGAATCGACTTTACTCCAGTCACAAAAGCCCGCACCGGACATGGAAGAAACATCTTCTCAGCCACCCGCAGAACCGCCTTTTGCACCAGTTTTTCTTTATATTCTCTGTTCAGCTCTCTACCGGAATTTTCCAGAAAAACTGCCGGAACTTCAACCCGGTCATAGCCAAATTTTTTCAATGCGCAGATGATATCAGCCCGGCTGCCTACATAGGTAATCACTGCATCTGCCGTCCGCTCGAAAATCTTCACCTGCACAACATTTGGCTGTGTTTGGATATAATAGTGCAGAATATCAGCTTCCCGGCAGGTCATAAATGCCTGGTTCATATGAACGCGCAAATATCCTTTTGCCTCATGCCTGATATAAAACTTCACAATTATACCCTCCTAAACATCATCTTCCAGGTGGTCTTCTTCTACACTGGCCGCTTCTTTTGCATAACGTTCTTCATTGATCTCCTTTGCCTCAGCCAACACGTCTTCCGCATTCTCCTGTACTGTAGTGACTGTCTTCATAATGCAGTCCTTTGCTCTCAGAACAGCCGCTGTGCAGTTGGTATAGACTTTCTTCGCATCTTTGCTGGAAAGGAGCTTCACCCCCGCAGTCCCAAATAATACGCCGCCTGCAAAAATTCCGATTTTCTCTGCCTTAAAAATACCCATCATGTCAGTTTCCTCCCTATTTGTGTTTATAACCTGTGTACATTGTCATGGCAAAGCAGATGAAAGCCGCCCATGCCCAAAATCTGTGGTTCTTCACTACTGCCTCCCTCCTGTTTGAAACAAATTAACTCTGTAGCCATACCCGTCAGCAAAATGATTTGTCAGTATCTTCTCATAATTCTAAAATGAACTGCAAATCATTTGGCAAATACGTATGCTCTTGAGTATAACTCTGACTGACGTCTGCACATCGAAATATAAACATATGCGAAATCACCAGTATAATAGCAATTTAGCAAGGAAACCTGACTTAGTCAATCCTAAATCAATTTAATGAGAAATTTAAGTCATTAAGCCTTCTTTTTTAAGTAATAAAATCCATAAGCAGGCACTGAAACTCCGATGGGCTTCATCTCCTCCCCAGAAATCAAATCCACATAATCCCCGTCTGTCTCATTGATCCAGGCAATTCTGTTGCTCTCACTGAAATTAAACAAACCGATGATTTTCTCGCCTTCGTAACATCGTCCCATACACAGCACCGCTTGGTCCCAGGTGTCAATGGTCCAGGTATCCGCATCTGCCATGAATACTTTCTCACTTTTGCGAATCTTCTCCAGACGTCCCAGTGCCTGGAATACTTTTCCTTCCACGGTCTCCGAATCAGAACGGTTTTCTGCCAGCTCCCAGTTCATGGCGCCCCTGTGGATATATCTGGAGTCATCTGCTTTCAGGGGGTCTTCCTTATAAGTATAATCATTGACCTGAGCTGTCTCGTCGCCGCTGTACAGTACCGGAATCCCCGACTGCATAAACATATAAGCGTGCAGCATCACATCCAGACGGACTGCCCGCTCCATAGCTTCCTCATCTCCTTCAAAACCGGCCTTTTCAATGCCGCACATAGAGGCGGTGGTTCCGCAGAATCTGGCATCCCCTGAAACCGGGTCTGCATTATAGAGCTCCCCGCGGCTGTTGCTCTCTCCTGCATATCCCTGGAAGTAATCATTTAAGTACTGTTTGTGGGCCCGTTCCCCGATCCCCTCTGTCATCAGGAATCCGTAATCCAACCCCCAGCCAATATCATCATGACAGCGGAGATAATTCAGAAATGTATATTCTTTTGGCAGAGCATTTACAATATCCAGCTGCCTTTTCAGAAGGCGCACATCCCTGGATGCTACTGTGTGCCAGGTAGTGGCCATGGTGGTTACATTATAGAGCATATGACATTCCGGTTTATCCACTGTTCCAAAATAGGGAACCACCCGCTCCGGCTCCATAACCACCTCACCCAGCAGAAGCACACTGGGACAGACAATCTCACTGATCATGCGCATCATACGCACAATGGTATGCACCTGCTTCAGATTCCTGCAGGGTGTATTTAATTCCTTCCATATATAAGGAACTGCATCAATACGGATGATATCAATCCCTCTGTTGGCCAGATACAGAAAATTGTACATCATCTCATTGAAAACCCTGGGGTTCTTGTAGTTTAAATCCCATTGATAGGGATAGAACGTGGTCATGACAAAATGACCTGCCTCTGGAATCCAGGTGAAATTTCCTGGTGCTGTAGTGGGAAAAACCTGGGGTACCGTCTTCTCATACAGAGCCGGCATATAAGAATTGTCAAAAAAGAAATAACGGCTCATGTACTCTCCGTCGCCTTGTCTGGCACGCTTCGCCCACTCATGGTCTTCTGAAGTATGATTCATCACAAAGTCCATACAGACATGAATGCCCCTCTTATGGCAGGCCGCTGTGAGACTTTCCAGGTCTTCCATGGACCCCAGCTTTTCCTGCACCTTTCGAAAATCTGAAACAGCATACCCTCCGTCCGAACGTCCTTCAGGAGTCTCCAGAAACGGCATTAGATGGATATAATTCACGTTACACTGTTCAATATAATCCAGCCTGGACTTTACCCCTTCCATATTTCCGGCAAAATTGTCGATGTAAAACATCATTCCCAGCATATCATTGCGCTTATACCAGCCCGGATCTGCCTCCCTCTGCACATCCAGTGATTTCAGTTTTTTCTTTCTCTCTTTATAAAAGCTCTCCATCTGATTACACAGTTCTGCAAACATAGAATCATTTCCATACAACTCCATATAGAGCCAGCGCAGTTCATCGAAATGTTTGTCGAACCGTGTTTTATAGACCATCTCTGCTTCCATATTCTTTTTCTTACACTGCTTTTCTTTCTTTATTTTTTTCATTGCACATTCCCCTCTCCTTGACTTTCAACCGGAATTCACGTCTCCACGTAAAGTGCCCCATTACAAGACACTATGTAGACTTTCGCAGCTATTCACAGGTAAAATAGTCTTTATCATTACGGTAACACTTTACCACAAAATCATAGTATTGGCTACCATAAAATCCCGGCCGTTCCAGTGTTTTATTACTGGCGCAGATAATTGCGCATAGTCTTTAAGGCGTTCTTTTCCAGGCGGCTGACCTGAGCTTGGGAGATACCTATTTCCGACGACACTTCCATCTGTGTCTTCCCTTGAAAATAGCGCATGTTTATAATCGACTTCTCCCGTTCCCCCAGCCGGTTCATGGCATCCTGCAGCGAAAGGCTTTCGACCCAATGTTCCTCTTTATTCTTTTTATCACTAATCTGGTCCATCACATAAAGGGTATCCCCTCCCTCCGTATAAACTGGTTCATATAGACTAACTGGATTTTGAATGGCATCTAAGGCATAGACAATCATTTCCTTGGCAATGCCTATTTCCTCGGAAATTTCATTGATTGTGGGCTCCTTTGAATGCTGTTTCATATAATTTTCTTTCATATATATAGCCTTATAAGCAATGTCTCTTAAAGACCGGCTGACACGTATAGAATTATAATCCCTGAGATAACGGCGGATTTCGCCGATGATCATAGGAACCGCATAAGTAGAAAATTTCACGTCCAGCTCCAATTTAAAATTATCTATGGCCTTAATCAGCCCGATACATCCTATTTGAAATAGATCATCTGCATTTTCATTGCTGTTAGAAAATTTTTTGATTACACTTAACACCAGCCGCAGATTTCCTTTAATATACAGCTCTCTTGCCTCCTGGTCTCCCTGCTTGATCCTTTTAAACAGCTCATCCTTTTCTTCATTTGTGAGAACCGGAAGTTTTGATGTATTTACACCACATATTTCTACTTTATTAAGTGCCATTTTAAGAATCCTCCTGACTACTCGCCAAAGTTACTTTTCTATTAGTAAATTTTTCTCAAATCGCACTTCCTTTATTCAAAAGCCATAGAAATATAAAAAATAATACCCCTTGACACTTTACGTACAAAAAAGAGCCCCTGTAGATTCACACAGCAGGCCCTCTTTTTCACGCTTCCAGGCAAGCCAGAGCAGGCGGACAGAGACGTCGATATGCCCGGAACCCTCACTTTTGCAAAAGCTAATTATACCATAACTTATTTCCGTAAATTTGAAAAGTATTATTTTTATAAACGTAATTTTTAATTTATAATTATTAAAAAAATTAAAATTTCTGTAATATCATGACACAGTAATTTGAATTGCATGTGAAAAAGTTCTTGCGAATCTCTATAAAATGGGGGATAATAGACTTATCAATAGAAAAGGTGGTGATGCCCATGGATATTACAGTCTCCAATGATGTTGAGGCTGAGTTTCTGCGGGAGATAGAATCTATTCTTACAAATACTGATTATAAGAAACTTTCTAATTATGTACAACATAAAAATACAACTCGTTTAATGCATAGTATGAATGTGGCCTATATTTCCTGGAAGTTTGCACGAATGACCGGATGTGATTCCCGGACAGCCGCCCGCGGCGGAATGCTCCATGATTTCTGCTTATACGATTTTCGCGAAAAAGCAGAAGAAGCTCAGGTTTTTCATCATCCCAAAATAGCGGCCCAGACCAGCCAGATTCATTTCCATATCAGTGCCAAGGAACGGCAGGCTATTTTATCTCACATGTTTCCTCTGGGACCTTTACCTGCCAGCAAAGAAGCCTGGATTATATCTTTCGCAGATAAAATATGCGCGGTCACAGAGCGATTCCGTATTGATATTGCTTTAGCCAGAAAGAACCGGGTCCATGTAAACGCCGCATAATTTAACAAAGTTAGAGCGTGTCTTAAAAATCATTCACGCCATCTGCACGCCCCACTTGGTGGCACACGGTTGACATAAAGCATTTTTAAGACACACTCTAGGGAGAAGCCTGAAAAAGTCCAGGATTCTCCCTAAAAAATGCGAAGGAGGATTATATTTTGAATACATACACCATAACCTTTTTGCCAGACCATAAAACAATCGAAATTGAAGCAGGCGCTACTTTATTGGAAGCGCAGCGGCGGGCTGGCTATATTCCGGATGCCCCTTGCGGCGGACGGGGAAAATGCGGCAAATGCACGGTAGAAATTGTAGAGGGAGCCGTTCCAGGCCGGCAGAAATCCTGTACTTTTTACATAAAAAGTGACCTGACGGTCCGTCTTCCTGACCTAACCGCAAAGAACCAAATTCTGGCTGAAGGACGCAGCCGCACAGTAGACGCAGATCCCTGGCTGCCCGAAGAATTGAAAGAGACTTCCAATGTCTATCTGGCTGCTGTAGACCTGGGTACCACAACAATCGCCGCCTATCTGCTGGATGCCAAAAGCGGACACAATATTGCTGTAAGTCTCTGTCTCAATCCACAAGCCCCTTATGGTGCAGATGTAATCAATCGGTGCGAATACGCATTGAACGGCGGTGCGGATGTGCTGGCAGAGTGTGTACACCAGAGTATTGACCAGTTAATCCAGGAAATGGTACAGGAAACAGGTATCTCTAGAGACCAGATTGCTGGAATCT
This sequence comes from uncultured Lachnospiraceae bacterium, assembly GCA_910588825.1. Lineage (GTDB taxonomy): Bacteria > Bacillota > Clostridia > Lachnospirales > Lachnospiraceae > MGBC164599. Next base: position 2,385 of record CAJURF010000060.1, on the reverse strand, counting down.
CATTGGCGGGAAACAGCTGTATGCAGCATCTGTTTCTGCGTTGGCCAGTGAATTCGCTGACTGCCGCTCCCTACCTTCCCCATTCGAAAGAATCCGTATGTGGCTTGGCCTCTGAATATGGCATTCATATTCATTCAGAAGGAAAGATCTGGGTGCTGCCTGTCATAGAAAGCTTTGTGGGGGCAGATACCCTGGCCTGTATCATGTCCGCGGGATTGGAAAAACGGGAAAAGCTGACCCTGATGATTGACATTGGCACTAACGGCGAGCTGGTTCTGGCGAAAGGCGGAAGGCTGCTCACTTGTTCCACAGCCGCCGGCCCGGCACTGGAGGGAGCAAAGATCAGCTGCGGAATGCGCGGTGGTACTGGAGCTATTGACCATGTGACTCTAGATGAAAACAAAAATCTTGCATATTCTGTCATCGGTGGAGGAGAACCAAAAGGCATCTGCGGTTCCGGCCTGCTGGACTTAACTGCCTGTCTGCTGAAGCTGGGTATCATAGATGAATCAGGCTTTATGGAAGAAGATTACAAGATCTCTGACCGAGTCTCCTTAACAAAACGGGATGTCCGGGAAGTTCAGCTGGCAAAGGCGGCAATTGCAGCAGGAATTAACATCATGTGCGATATCTGGGAAATAAATCTGGAGGATATTGAAGATGTGCTAATTGCAGGCGCCTTTGGAAATTATATGAATCCTGCCAGTGCCTGTGCCATTGGACTACTCCCCAGAGAATTTCTGGATAAGGTAAGCCTAATTGGAAATGCCGCTGGAGAAGGTGCAAAACTGGCAGTTCTCAACAAACAAGAATTTGAACGCTCTTGTCAATTAGCCTCTGGTGTGGAATTTTTGGAACTGGCTAATCGCCCAGAGTTCCAAGATACATTTGTAGATGAATTAAGTTTTGCACAGGAGGTATGAGAAATGACAGAACAGAAAATTCTGGAGCTGGCCTTGGAGCAAGGTTTTACCCATGCTGCCCCTTTAGACCCGGGCACATTAGAACTTCTTCCTGAAGTCCGCGATATGTGTGCAGACAATTCTTGCGGAAAATATGACAAAAACTGGGCCTGTCCTCCCGCCTGTGGAACTCTGGAAGAATGCCGTGAAAAAATCTCTACATACAAAAAAGGAATTCTTGTTCAAACCATGGGGGAACTGGAAGACAGCATGGACTTTGAGACCATGATGGAATTGGAAGAACGGCATAAAAAAAATTTTCTGGACTTTCGGGTTAGATTAACAGAATTTTATCCAAAACTCCTGGCATTAGGTGCGGGAGCATGTTCTATATGCAAAGAATGCGCTTATCCCCATGCTCCTTGTCGTTTCCCTGAAAAATGCGTCTCATCTATGGAAGCTTTTGGAATATTAGTTAACAAAACATGTACCGCAAATAATATGTTATATTACTACGGTCCCAACACTCTGGCTTATACAAGCTGTTATCTTATGGAGTAATAATTTAGAGCGTGTTTGAAAGTCCATGAAAACAATTTTCAAACACGCTCTAAATTATGCTTTTACATCTACACTCTCATAATTTGGATCTGCGCTGGGCGGAACATAGATGGGTCCTCCCACATATTCAATCTGCACATCCGGATACTGGGTAATTTCTATATTAATATTGCCCGGTATGAATTCAAAATTTCCATTTGCCACTTTCATGTCAAAATTCATTCTATCCATCTCATACCAAATTGTTAAATCCGCTTGGTTTGTCTGGTTCGCCTGAGGACTGCCTGCAGATGAAGATGCCTGGGCAATTTTTGCATTGTTCAGATTATCATTCAGCTCGCCTTTTAACAACAGTTTTCCATTCTGATCCATGGAAACTGTCGCCTGATACGTCACTGGCGATATCTTTCCATTCTCACCAGCCCCCAAGGCTGTTTGAAATGCTGCGTTCCCCGGCTCATAAGTATCCAGATTCAACTTAATAGCCTGACTTTTAATCTGCATTTTGCCGTTCTGGCTGCCGCTGATCTCCAGCTTAGCAGTTCCTTCATGGCGCTCATATCTGGCTTTTTCCGTCCTCACTTCATAAGCAATCGGTATGGTTGTAATCTGTATAAGTGGTTTCATAATCCGCCTCCTTTCCTAATATTTATATCGTACATTTTTGGAAAAGATTAAGGATATTTTACCAAAATCTTGTATAACCTGCATATATCTATACATATGACAATAAAAAACCTATAGATTTTCTCTATAGGTTCTTCTTACTAACTCCCCGAGTAGGACTCGAACCTACGACAACGCGGTTAACAGCCGCGCGCTCTACCAACTGAGCTATCGAGGATTATTTATTTTTAGGTACTTTTACATACCCTCAAAACCGCATATACGATCTGCCTCTTTTCCTGGTCAAACCCTCACC
>CAJURF010000059.1 GCA_910588825.1 uncultured Lachnospiraceae bacterium | reverse complement strand
TCTGTTATGCCTCCTCTTTGAGACGAATCATTGACCTGTTTCGCAATTACCTAAGATATTGATATGGACTTCGTGGCATCTTACTGCCGGAATATCGGGTATGCCAAATCACCAGAAAAATATATCCGGCAGAACAAATCCTATATTGTCACGAAAAGCGGGCGCGAAGAAATGAGCGGCGCCGCCATCCTCCTGTTCGGGAAAGACCCACAGCAATACTTCCAGCGGGCCAGGATCCGTTTCATCCGTTATGACGGCACGGAGGCAAAGGTCGGAGCGGAAATGAATGTGGTAAAGGATAAAGTGTTTACCGGGCGCATTCTCGACATGGTTGAAAAAACACTGGCATTTGTCCGGGACCAGATCAAGGAGCATACTTACCTCGGAAAAGAAGGGAAATTTGTGACAACGCCCGAATTCCCGGAATTCGTCTGGAAGGAAATTATCATAAATGCCGCCACGCATCGCGACTACAGCATCAAAGGCACTGATATCCAGGTCAAAATGTTTGACGACCGGATTGTTGTCGAAAGCCCCGGAAACCTGCCCGGCATTGTTCGTTTGAACAACATGCGCCAGGTTCACTTTTCCCGCAACCCGAAAATTGCTGCATTTCTGCATGAGTATGATTATGTACAGGAATTCGGAGAAGGCGTTGACCGGATGTATAAGGAGATGGAGAAAGCAGGGCTGCCGGCGCCTGAATATAAGGATGTCGCTTTTATGCTGCATGCGACAATCCGGAACGGCATCAATGTCGTAGATAATGTCGCAGATAGTGTCGTAGATAATGTCGCAGACAACCATGCAGCCGTAATAAAGCTTTCCGCTACTGAACAGGAGATTCTTGAGCATTTGCAGAATTCACCGACACTTTCTGCGAAAGAGCTTGCCGCTCTACTCCACAAAACCCCCAGAACAATCCAACGTAATATGACTGCATTAAAAGAAAAAGGATTGTTACGGAGAGAAGGTTCTGACAGAAAAGGCAAATGGATTTTATTAAAGTAAAGGACAGTGATAAAGTGCCAAGACAATTCAAAACAGCAAGACAAATCAACAAGCTAAAAGTTATCGAGGGTGCCGAAAGACTCGGCGTTTCCCAGCCAACGCTCAGCGCCTGGGAGGGGGAGAGGAAATCCCCATCCATAGACAGCCTTGAAAATATGGCCGACCTTTACGGAGTCAGCGCCGATTTCCTGCTTGGCCGCTGTGAATCCCAGATGCCAGATTCCAGTCAGCCCCATTTCCCTGCAGTCATTGCCATCATATGTGGCAGTCCGGTATGGTCTGCCACATATGATGGCTGTTGGTGAATGCTGCAGACAGGCTTCTGACCTTTCCTGACGGCCATACCCTGCCTTTTGTGGACATAGCCGGTGAATTATTTATCTCTGCCCCTCCCTTTTCTGAAGCAGAACCGCCGAACGGGCAGCCCCTGTCCCGGTCTGAGGTTAACAGGCGAAAGGAAATCTGTCTGGAACGGCGGCCCGCGACCGCCACTTCCCGGATTGACCAGTACATGGTGACTTTGTCACGTTCCATTATAACCGGCACGAAGATAATGACTATGTGGAAGAAACACTTCCTGTTATGGAATTCATTGAACGCCTCATCCGCCATATTCCTGAAAAGCATTACAAAATGATCCGTTATGGCGGCATTTATGCAAGACACCGGGAGATTGACAAAAAACTCCACAGAGCCATCTCCCGTGAAAAACATTCCTTTTACAGAAGCTTTAACCAATGGCGTACCGCCATCCTTTCTTCTTTTGGTTACGACCCCTTAAAGTGTGAATGTGGTACGGCCATGCTGTTTTTAGAACTTTACTTTAACCATAAACGTGTTTCTCTGGAAGAAATGTACGAGAAAGCCATGTCTCGTTCTCGTGGAAGGAGGTCATCCGCCTGACTTCCCCAAATCCCGTTCTTATGGTATACTCCTTTCAAAGGAGGCAGTACATATGAATCCAAACACAGAGAAACTACGCAAAAAATATATGGATAATCCGCCAGAGGGCATGACATCCGAGGACACTCGCCATATGTGCGGGGATGATCTTCTCGATATGGATTATTTCTTAAATGAAGATGACCCATTTGAAGACGATTTTGGAGAAGAAGGTTTTTATATCTTCTAAATCTTCGACCGTCTGTTTTGTGTACCTTAAATACATATCGATCTAACATATGTTCGGGGAACGTATGTTTTTCTTTATGTCTCAAAAGGTCGGAATTTCCTATAAAGCAAGAAACAATTCCAAATCCGCTAATTGAAAATTATACAAATTAATCTCACGCACGCAAACCCTTCCTTTATCTTTTGAATGCCTACGAATACTTGTATTAAATTCATTATACGCCGTTTCTTTCTCAATATCAAATTCCATTCCCACCCGCTCAGCGCCAAATTCATTGACAATATAAGGTATTTATGTTAAAATATTCGAAAATTATCTAAACGGATAAATACAAGAGATTTTGAGAGAAAAATCTACCATATCATACAAAGCATTTTTAAGACACACTCTAATAATAATGAGGGGGGAAGAAAATCAGATGAATAAAAAAGGCATTGGGATACTCATGTTAATGAGCAGTTTAACTGTCATGGTGGGGACGGCTATTACTCCGGCCGCCGCTGAGCTGGGCAGGGTTTATAATCTGGGCAATTATGCTTCCTGGCTGATTACCACCCCAGCCCTGGGTGTGGTGGTATCTACCGTCTTATTCGGCCGGCTGATTGACAAGAAAGGTCCTTACTGGCTGGCTTTTGCCGGGCTCTTCTGTTATGGACTATTCGGAATTGCCGGCGCATTCATGCCCAATGTGGTCACACTTTTAGCTGACCGGTTCCTGCTGGGGGCCGCCACCGCTGCAATTATGAATGCAAGTGTTTCCTTTATCTCCACTTATTTTCACGGAGAAAGACAGCTGAAGATTCTTGCCATGCAGAGTATGGCCATGGAACTGGGGGGCGTGGTATATTTAAGCGTCAGCGGAATGCTGGCTGACATGTCCTGGCGCAGTCCGTTTTTTATTTACGGGCTGGGATTTCTGGCATTTCTGGGATTGGTTTTCTTCATCCCCAGAACACAGGCTGCCCCTGTACATACGGATAGAGAACAGGAAAGTCCTTCCGAAATCCAAAAGGGAGTGCCCATCCCATTTGTACTCCTCATCGCTTTTCTGGGCATGCTGATGTTTTTCACCGTTATGGTGGTGCTGCCCCTTTACCTGCAGAACCAGCTGGGGTATTCCCCCGCTTTTACGGGGTACTATCTGGCATCCATTGATGTGGTATCTGTCATAGCCGCCGGGTTCTCGCCGCAGATTGTGAAATATGCCAAAGAAAAAGGGTGTCTGGCCATTGCCTTCTGCGCCTATGGACTGGCTTTCCTTCAGTACTTTTTCTCCGGAAAGTCTTTTCTCTTATGGACAGCGGCTGTATTTACAGGAATCGGTTTTGGTTTTTCCACGCCTTTGTATAACAACCTGATTGTAAATAAAAGCACGCCCTCAAACAGAGGGCTGAATATCAGTTTCTGCACAATGGCCATGTTTGCGGGGCAGTTTTTCTCAGCATTATTAATTTCTGTGATCTCGGCAGAAAGGCTGTTTTTGACGGCTTCCCTGACAGGATTTGTGATTATGGCATGTATTCTTCCTGTGGCGGGGATGTATGGAAGAAAGTAACATCCCAAATCCGCTCTTGATTTTTTTGATCGCAGTCGATATAATGTAATGCACAGAAACAGCTAGTACAACGATTCATAAATGCTAAGTGTTTGAGTATTTATGAAAGGGTGTACTAGAGCGTGTTTGAAAATTGCTTTATGTCAACCGTGCGTCACACTTTGTTCCCAAGGGTATGATATGGGAGATTTGTTCCGCATGAGGGCGCTTAGCGGGCTACAGCAACCGAACAAGGGGAAAATCTGCCACAAAGTGGGGCGTATGGGTGGCGTGAATGAATTTTCAAACACGCTCTAGTACTACAGCGAGCATATTACATTGTACTTTGAATAAGCCGCTTTAGCATCGATTTTCAATAGAAAATAATCGGATTTTTCTTATAAAAAAAGCGGATATTGCTCATTACAGATTGTAAAATTTGAATCGTTCGCTGTAGTGCTAGTTACTTTCGTATTATAGCAATAACATTCTGGTTAGTGTATATAAAGATGATATATTTCTATAAAATAGTGCGAGGTAACTGGTTTTGAAAATAAAAAATGTTATTTTATCCGGTGATTGTATTAAAGAAATGAAAAACATTCCTGAATGTAGTATTTCTGGATGTGTTACGGATCCTCCCTATAACTATGAGTTTATTGGAAAAGACTGGAATTCCGAAGAGATAAAAAGAAGGACCAGCCGCATAAAAGGAAACAGCTCCACATTAGTAAAAAATATACCTTATGGCAGCGGTCTTGCCGGAGGAGTCAGAAATAAAAGATGGTATCAAAGAAATCGACAAAATATCCTTGAATATCAGCAATGGTGTGAGTCATGGGGAAATGAATTGTTCCGTATTCTAAAACCTGGTGCATATGCTCTGATTTTTAACAGTACGCGGACAATTGCCCAAGTACAAGTTGCCATGGAAAATGTCGGTTTTTATGCAAGAGATATGCTTGTATGGAAACGTCAAAGCGGGATACCGAAAGGATTAAATTATTCAAAAAAACTTGAAAAACTGGGTGATCCGACTGCACCAAAATGGAAGGAATGGCATAGCTGTCTGCGTAACGAATGGGAAGCAATAAGCGTTGTTCAGAAACCTTTGATTAATAATTATTTTCAAACCATGCATGAATATGGTGTTGGACTTTTAAAAGTAAAAACAGAACACGGGTTTTTATCAAATATCATTGAAGGTGTAAAGCGGGATAATCTTGATAAATATAACATACATTGCACTGTGAAGCCTCTTGATTTAATTGAAAGACTTGTGGAATTAATTATTCCAATATCAGAAGATAATATATTAATAGACCCTTTTCTGGGAAGTGGTACAACCGCTGTTGCCTGCAAAAAATTAGGAGTTAGTTACTGTGGAATAGAAGTCAATCAAGAATATATCAACATCGCAAACAGAAGACTTGAAGATATGCAATAAAAAATCTGGCCCTTGATTGGATTAAGGGGCAGATTTTTTACTAACTATTTATCAATTAAAAATTCGTCACCGTATTGAGATAAAAATTCAACTATATTGACACCAATTTTTCTTCTAATGTAATCTATCGTGTCTTTGCCAGTATATACAGTCCACCCGCCTTTTTCGGCTGCCGTTATAGCAGCAGGCAGATTATCTTGACGCACTATCAGAAATACAGGTCTATACTTGTTTTCAATCAGATATCTTCCATACTGCTTAAACTTCTTTAAAGTACCCGAATCACCCGAACCAACACGATATTTTGTATCTATGGCATCCTGCCCTATCACCAGATCACATGGCTCATCCTCCCCACATTTGACAGCAGGCTGAAAATCATCACAATGATGCTCAGCTAAATCAACAACAATCCGCTGCCAAAGCATTCCCAGCTCCCGACCCCAATATTGTCGATTTTCCCGTTTGAGTTCCGGAGTGATCCCATATACATTCATCAAAAAATCAGATTCTTCGTTTTCTTCACGATATGTTTTCTTCATAAATGATTGGTAATATGTATTGAGAATCTTTTTAACACGCTCATAATCACCATTAAACATATAAAAACTCCTACAAAACCTCCCTATAAACCCTCAGCACATTCTCCCCGCAGATTTTCTCAATCTGCCGTGCCGGAAACCTCTCCTGTTCCAGCCGGGAGGCCAGTCCTCCCATATCAGCCGCTGTTTTCAGGTCACGGTTTCCGGGGATACCGTCAAAATCACTGCCCATTCCCACGCAGTCCTCCCCGCCCGTGTTTATAATGTGGCGGATATGGCGGATGACTGCATCCAGCAGCATTCCCTCCTGGTGCTTGTCTTCTGTGCAGAGAAAGTCCTCGCAGAAGTTGATACCCATCACGCCGCCCTTTTCCGCCAGGGCCCGTATCATATTATCAGTCAGGTTCCTGCTCACCCCACAGACTGCTGAAGCATTGGAGTGGCTGGCCACAAAGGGAACCTGACAGTGCTGCACCACATCCCAGAACCCGCCGTCTGACAGATGGGATACGTCTACCAGCATTCCCAGCCGCTGGGCCTCCAGGACCACCTCTATCCCAAATTCTGTCAGCCCCTCATCGCTTCTCAGAGTGAGCAGAGGGTTTCCCTGGCTGTCTCTTTGCAGATTGGGCATACCGATCTCATTGGGATAATTCCAGGACAGGCCGATCATACGCACGCCCCTGTCATACAGCATCTGGAGATTGGCCATGTCCCCTTTCAGGATTCCCCCTTCCTCTATGGTGAGCAGGGAGCTGATTTTTCCCGCCTGCTGGTTTCTTGAAATATCTTCCCACCGGTATACTGGGGTTACAGCCCCGCCGCACAGCTGGATTTCCTGTTCATACAGTTCAATCATATCCAGGGCTGTCTTTAACGGGTCTGCTGTCTGCTCCATATTTACAAATACTGCAAAGTTCTGCAGACAGTAATGCCCTGCCTGCAGTTTTTCCAAATCTATGGAAAGACTGTTGGAGGACAGATGCTCTCCCTGCCCTTCCTTTTTCATCCGGTATAACGCACTGACCGTATCACAGTGCATGTCCACAATTTTCAATCACTCCACCTGCTTTCTAAGAACTCATAACCTCCAGAATCTCCCGGCTCTTAATCTTCCTATCCAGCGCCTGTTCCATCAGTCTGCCCGCCACCCGGTCCAGCTGCCCCTGTATCACTGGCTTTACGGCAAAGGTATACAGCTTTTGCAGCGGTGCCGACATTATGTACTGAAGGGCATACACAGCAGCCGCTTCCAGACCTGACGCATCCGGCACCTGAAGCCCGCAGCTCTTGCACAGAATTCCGTGTCTGTTCCAGGAAAAAGCTGCCAGGTTTTCCTTTGTCCCGCAGGATACACAGGCTCCCAGCTGGGGATATTCCCCCTGGATAACCAGTGTGCGCAGTTCAAAAATCCTCCGTATCAAAGGATTGTCCATATTGGGGTTCATAAGGGCGTGCAGGGTGAGATACAGTAGATTGAGCATTCCGCCCTCGTCGGCATTTTCCTGGCCATAATAATCTGCCAGCTCCAGAAAGTAAAACCCATAATAGATTTCCGGCTGTTTTTTTGCAAGATCTGTAAAATAGCTGCGCACGGACACATGCTGCAGATTGTAACTGCTCCTGCCCTCATACAGCTGGAATGTGCCAAAGACAAAAGGATTTCCGGCAGCCAGAAGATGGCTGTTGGGCCGCCGGATGCCTTTTGCAAATGTGGTAATCTTCCCTTTTTCTTTTGTGAGAAGCACCAGCCGTTTGTCATAATCTCCCACAGGCATGGAGGAAAGCACCATGCCTGTCACCGTGATACTGCCGCCCACGCTCTACACTTCTTTCTTTTCATATCCAAAGTTTTTCATGAGAAAATCGCTGTCCCGCCAGTTTTTCTGAACTTTCACCCACAATTTTAAGTTTACCTGCTGTCCTGGCATATGCTCATGCTCCAGTTCATACCGGGCATTGGAGCCTATTTTTTTCAGCATGGAACCCTGCTTTCCGATGATGATCCTTTTATGGGATTCTTTTTCACAGACAATGGTGGCTTCAATGTCCACCAGACGGCCGCCCTTTCTTTCTTTCATAATGTCTATGACCACAGCAACGCCGTGGGGAATCTCATCATCCAGTGCATGGAGAGATTTTTCCCGGATGACTTCCGCCGCGATCTGGCGCATAGGCTGGTCTGTGACTGTGTCCTCATCATAATACAGCGGTCCCTGCGGCAGATAGGAAAAGATACTATCCACCACGTCCCGGGTATTGTGTCCTTTCAGGGCAGAAATGGGAATGATCTCCTGAAAATCACACAGACTGCGGTAAGCGTCGATAACGGGCAGAACTTCTTCTCTCTGAATGGTGTCCACTTTATTGATCACCAAAAACAACGGAACTTTTACCTGCTCCAGCTGGGCGGCGATGTGTCTGTCCCCAGGCCCGATATAGGTGGAAGGCTCCACCAGCCACAAAATCACATCCACTTCCTTAATGGTCCGGCTGGCCGCCTGTACCATATATTCCCCCAGTTTGTTCTTGGCCTTGTGAATGCCCGGTGTATCCAGAAACACAATCTGTCCCCGCTCATCGGTATAGACCGTCTGAATCCGATTACGGGTGGTCTGGGGTTTCTTCGAAGTGATGGCAATCTTCTGGCCGATTAACTGGTTCATCATGGTGGATTTCCCCACATTTGGACGGCCGATAATCGCCGCAAACCCTGATTTTTTTTCCATATCCTCTATCACTTTTTTCCTTTCGTCAGGTGTTTAATCCCTTCAAAGAATTCCTTTTCTTTCTCGATTGCCTCCTCACTGCCCACTGCGCACACCCAGTCCTGCTTCAAAATGGCGTCCACAATATTGGCCAGCGACCGGATATCTTCTACTGAAGCATCTAATATCTCATCTCGTTCCTTTTGTCTCATTTCCTCCGTTACCCCCGTAAAATATGCAGAAGTGGAGATATTTCCCTTCATCTGAGGAGTCATTGGCACATCTTTGCCGCTGATAGCTCCGATGATATATTTGGTCATCTCCCGTTCATCCGCCTGAAAGTTTTTCAGATACTCTGGAATCCCCCGGAATACCTCCAGTGTTTTTCCCAGATTGGGATCTCTGTAAGAAACGAAAAATCCCTCTCCGTTTCTCCGAAATCCACTCATACACCCGTAAGCTCCGCCTTTTACACGCACTTGACTCCACAGATAATCATAACTCAAAATCACTTTCAAAATGCTCAGAGCCCCCGTATACCTGCACCCTGCCTTTTTGAAATTCCCGGCCTGGGCCACATACTGCACCTGGCCTGCTGTCTGGAAAGCCTCATTGCGCCAAGGGTTCTTTCCCCTCTCCTCTTTTCCAGATATTTCTTTGGTATACAAAGCCTTTTTGAGCTTCTCTGTCAGGTCCATCACGTTCCCGCGCTCTTTTTCTACGCCTGTGAAGCTGATTCTCAGATTCTCTGGGCGGAAAATATACTGCATCAGCAGGCCAAGTTTCTCCACCAGCTCTTCTTTCCTGGATTCAAACTCCTGCTCCAGTTCTTCCACCATCTGATAGAAAGCAATCCCCGCTGTCTGTTCTTGGAGCCAGCCCATAGGTGAAAAGTAAGAGACTGCTCTCTGCACTGCCGTGATATGCCCGGAACTTACCAAGCCGGTCTGCAGGCGGGACTTCAGACGGGCTATAATTTCGAACAGACGTTTCGTATCGTCTAGTCTGGATGTGGTAAGAATTTCTTCCATCATCTCAAAGACAAAGCTAGTCTTCTGGTACAGCGCCTTGCTTCTGATTCCAAACATAGCCAGATAGCCATCTTCTTCCTCCTGCCTGGAAAATACCTCCAGACCGCAGTGGATACCACCGGTATTTACATTGATCTCATTAAACAGTTCTCCGTAGGTGAATCTTCTGGTATCCACATACCCGAGAACAGCCTTCAAAATCCCCACATAGGGAATCAATTCTTCCGGTATCCCTTTCAGTTCAAAGAATACCGTGATATAGGCGATTCCATTGGTGTCCACATCGTGATGGAGAAACAACGTATCTCCCATGAAATATTCCTTATTATACAGCTTGGCGGGATTTCTTTTGATATCCTGCCGCGTCAGCATGGGAATACAGGTGAGGTTTTCTGGGTCTTCTTCCTGCTCCTGATACGCTTCCAGAGCCTGAGTCCTGTCCACCATCTCCTGAATCTCTTGGGGAGACATGCTCTCCTTCATTTTTCTCAGCTTTTCTGCTGTTTTCTGGTCATTGCTGGCTGCCAGTCCTTTCTTCGGTTTCAAAGTGAGATGTGTCACATGGGTATTGTCCAGCATATATTCCTGAATCAGTCTTTCGAAATAGTCTGTGTGGACTTTCTCTTTCAAGTCAGCGTAAATATCCAGCTGCTTCAACTGGATAAACGGCTGGTCATCATCATACAGCCAGCTGCCGAAAACCTCCAAGCCGTAAACCAGGCCTTTGGGCAGAGAGGAAAAATCAGCTTCCCGGAAACGGAATTCATAATAATTAATTCCCGCCTCCAGGGATTTCTTATCCAGGCCGTCTTTTACCAGACTGGACAATGTCTCCCGGATAATCTGGACAAAACGTTTCTCATCCCTTTCATTGGCATTTTTCGCCACAATGGAGAAATAGGGCTGGCAGATGCCGTCGTCAAATCCTCCATAAATATCCTTGCCGATGCCTGCGTCCAGCAGAGCCTGCTTTAACGGTGCCCCCTGCGAATCCAGCAGAGCATATTCCAGGACCATAAAGGACATACACAGAGGAATATCCAGACTGCTTCCCACCACCATATTATAAGACAGATAAGTATGGTCTTCCTCCTCTTCATGGTCCAAAATAGGATAAAACCGCTGAATCTTCTGGGCTTTTTCAAAAGGTTCCTGGAGGGGAATCTGAGAATCCACCCTGGTCTTATCAAATCCGGACAAATATTCCCGGTCTATGAAATCCAGCTTTTCCGCCATATCCATATCCCCGTACAAATAAATATAGCTGTTGGATGGATGATAATACTTCCGGTGGAAATCCAGAAACTGCTGGTAAGTCAGATTGGGAATTGCCGCCGGAGCCCCGCCAGACTCAAAGCCATAGGGCGTATCCGGGAACAGGGAATCCATGATTTCCCGCTCCAGCACTTCATCTGCAGAGGAAAACACGCCTTTCATCTCGTTGTAAACCACTCCGTTATAGGTAATCGAATCTCCCGGTTCCTTCAGCTGATAATTCCATCCCTCCTGACGGAAAATCTCCTCGTGCTGGTAAATATTGGGAAAAAACACTGCATCCAGATATACATGCATCAGGTTCTGGAAATCCTGCTGATTACAGCTGGCCACAGGATAAACCGTTTTATCCGAATAGGTCATGGCGTTTAAAAAGGTATTCAGGGAACCTTTCACCAGCTCCACGAAAGGATCTTTCAATGGAAAATGCTTCGACCCACACAGCACGCTGTGCTCCAGAATATGTGCCGATCCCGTACTGTCTTTGGGCGGCGTGCGGAAACCAATATAAAACACTTTATTCTCATCGTCATTTTCCATCAGCATGACTCTGGCACCGCTTTTCTTATGGCGCAGAAGATAACCCTTTGACCGGACATCTCCCAGCTCTTCCTCCATCACCAGCTCATAGGCTGGTATCTTCTCTTTGTCCATATATTCTCTCTCCTAATCCAGATTTCTACAGTTCCGTATCACTTTGTGGTATACTGCAGTTCACACTCGGCCATGTTCAGCGCTTCTTCGATGACTTTGTCCATATCCATATAGCGGTACATGCCCAGCCGTCCGCCGAACAGCACCCTGGGCTCGTCCAGGGCCAGCTTCTCATATTTGTTGAAAAGTATGGTATTCCTTTTGTCATTCACAGGGTAATAGGGTTCTGCGCCAGGTTCCCATTTATTTGAGTATTCCCGGGTGATGACAGTCTTCTTCTGCGAACCGAACTCAAAATGTTTGTGCTCAATAATCCTGGTATACGGCACTTCATAATCTGTGTAATTCACCACTGCATTTCCCTGGTAATTCCCCATATCCAGCACTTCTGTCTCAAAGCGCAGGGAACGGTACTCCAGGGGTTCGTAACAGTAGTTAAAATATTCGTCAATCATGCCTGTATAGACAATCTTATCCGCCTGAGCCAGCAGAGCCTCTTTTTCCTGGAAGAAATCCACTCCCAGACATACCTGTACACCCTCCAGCAATTTCTTGATAATCCGGGTATATCCCCCTTTGGGAATCCCCTGATAGGGGTCGTTGAAATAGTTATTGTCATAAGTGTATCGAAGGGGCAGCCTGCGGATAATAAAGGACGGCAGGTCTTTGCACTCCCGGCCCCACTGCTTGCGGGTATATCCTTCGATTAATTTTTCATATACATCTTTTCCCACCAGGGCCAGCGCCTGCTCCTCCAGGTTCTTGGGCTCCACAATGTGCATCTGGGCGATCTGCTCCTGAATCTTTGCTTTCGCCTGAGCAGGGGTGGTCACACCCCACAGCTGGTGGAATGTATTCATGTTAAAGGGCAGATTGTACAATTCGCCCTTGTAGATGGCAACCGGCGAATTGACGAAATGGTTGAACTCTGCAAATTGATTTACATAATTCCATACTTTTCGATTGGAGGTATGGAAAATATGGGCCCCATAGCAGTGGACCTGGATGCCCTCCACCTCTTTGGTGTAAATATTTCCCCCGATATGGTCCCTCTTGTCAATCACCAGACAGGTCTTCCCCTGCTGAACAGCTTCATGGGCAAATACAGCCCCGAATAAACCAGCCCCTACAATCAGATAATCGTATTTTTTCATAAACTATCACCTTCCTTTTTAATCTCTGTGAAGTGAACAGTAATCTTTCTGAATTTGTATTGAGCTATTATAACATATGGAAAATCTTTTGACAAACTTCCGGACATTCTTTATACTAAAGAAGATAAATTTCATTGCTGTTCATGCACATATCACTCAGCAGGAGATATCTTGTAACCACATGGATTTTACAGAAAGGAATACGACTCATGAAAAAAATACCCCATAGAATTTATTTAAGTGAAGACCAGATGCCCGCCCAATGGTATAACATGCGTGCAGATATGAAAAGTCTGCCCGATCCCATCATAAATCCTGCCACCAATCAACCGGCTGTTGAAGAAGATCTGTACCCGGTCTTCTGTAAAGAGCTTGCCCATCAGGAGATGGATAATACCACCCGTTACGTTCCCATTCCGGAGGAAATCCAGGAATTTTATAAAATGTACCGCCCATCTCCGTTGATCCGCGCCTACAATCTGGAAAAGGCTCTGGATACCCCGGCCAGAATCTATTATAAATTCGAGGGAAACAATACTTCCGGAAGCCACAAGCTGAACTCCGCAGTGGCACAGGCATATTACGCAAAAAAACAGAACCTGAAAGGCGTGACCACAGAAACCGGTGCCGGACAGTGGGGAACGGCCCTGGCAGAAGCCTGCTCTTTCTTCCATCTTCCTCTGACGGTTTATATGGTAAAGTGCTCCTACGAGCAGAAACCTTTCCGCAAGTCTGTCATTCAGACGTTTGATGCCGATATTGTCCCCAGTCCCAGCACCACTACCCAGGTGGGCCGTAAGATACTGGAGGAAAATCCGGGTACCACAGGAAGCCTGGGCTGTGCCATCTCTGAGGCTGTGGAAAAAGCCGTATCCACAGAAGGATACCGGTATGTGCTGGGTTCCGTATTGAACCAGGTGCTGCTCCACCAGTCCATCATCGGTGAGGAAAGCCTGCTTGCCATGCAGATGATCGATGAATATCCGGACATTATCGTAGGCTGTGCCGGAGGCGGCTCTAACCTGGGAGGATTGATTGCGCCATTCATGCGGGATAAATTAACCGGAGCGGCCAATCCCAGAATCATCGCCGTGGAACCGGCCTCCTGCCCGTCCATGACCCGCGGGAGATATGCCTATGATTTCTGCGACACGGGAAAAGTGACGCCGCTGGCCAAAATGTATACCCTGGGATGCGACTTTATTCCCTCCGCCAACCACGCAGGCGGCCTCCGCTACCATGGAATGTCCCCCATTCTGTCTAAATTATACCACGACGGCTACATGGAAGCCGTATCGGCAGAACAGACAAAAATCTTTGAAACCGCTGTTACATTCGCCAAACAGGAAACCATCCTTCCGGCACCGGAATCTGCACATGCCATTTACGGCGCCGTACAGGAAGCTTTGAAATGTAAAGAATCCGGGGAAGCGAAGACGATTCTCTTCGGTCTCACCGGGACAGGGTACTTTGATATGGTTGCTTATCAGGCCTATATGGATAAAACCATGACGGATTACATTCCCACCGATGAGGAGCTGGAGGCAAGCTTTGCCAAACTGCCGAAAATTCCTGGGATTCAGTAGTAAGAATATAAGGCAGGAAGGGCCGCTGAGGAGTGTGAAACGCATGGAGCGCACTCACAGCGGCTGTTATTGGATTTTGACAGGCTTAACATAATCAATCATCTAAATACCAGGAGGAAAACCATATGTGCCAATTAGAGTGGGAAAAATTGTTATGTAAGAGCAGGAAAAGAACATCAAAAAGTTCAGTAAAAGCCCCCTCATCTGTAATAGTAAGAAATGAGTTTGAAGCAGACTATGATAGGATAATCGGTTCATCCTCTGTAAGGCGGCTTCAGGATAAAGCACAGGTATTCCCATTACAAAAAAATGATTTCACAAGAACCAGATTGACTCATTCTATAGAAGTGTCAGCAATGGCTCGTTCTCTGGGAAAAGCAGTTGGCAGACAACTTGAAAAGAAAATAGATTCTTTTAGCGCCGATACAACAGATGAACTTGCGGCATTACTTCAAACAGCAGGACTAATCCATGATTTAGGAAACCCTCCTTTTGGACATTATGGAGAAACGGTTATTAGAGAATGGTTCAGCCAATGGTTTAACTCTAACAAATTTTTAAAGAAAGAAGTGTTACTAACTGACCAGGAAAAGAAAGATTTTATTTTCTTTGATGGTAATGTGCAAAATTTACGAATAGTAACAAAACTGCAGGTATTAAATGACTCTTACGGAGCAAACTTTACATATGGAACATTGGCTGCTATTATAAAATATCCCTGGAAGTCTGATTCAGATAACACCGCGCAAAAGAAAAAATTTGGATATTTCAAATCGGAAGAACAACTGGTTAGAGAAATACAAGAAAAAACAGGTTTGTCTGATGGCCAGCGTCATCCAGCAACATATCTTTTAGAAGCTGCAGATGATATCATTTATATTTGTGATGATGTAGAAGATGGTGTTAAAAAGGGATATATTCCTTGGGATGCAGTATACAATACTATTAAATATCAGTTCCCAAACGATGGGTATCAAGAGCTTTTTAAAAAAATCGAAAATAATGAACCTGACAAGCATTTACATGAAGATGATAAAGTATTGGCAAAAGTCCGTATGTTTAGAAACTATACTCAGGGATATTTATTAGAAAAGGCCATTTACGAATTTATTAACAATTATGACAGCATTATGAGCGGAACCTATAAAAATGAATTGTTAACCTGTGAAAAAGAATTTGTTAAATATTTGAAAAAAGATGTAACAGGGAAATATTGCTTCAGCTGTCATGAAGTACTGGCATTAGAATTAGTGGGGGACAAAGTAATAAAAACATTATTGGACATTTTTGTATCAGCATTAACAGAGAGTAATCCTGACGAACTAAATAATCCCGCACTGTTTCAAGGTAAAATATACAATTTAATTTCTTCAAACTTTAAATACATTGCCCTGCATAATTATGACCAAAATTGTCAAAAAAATCTTTCCGACATTAGTTTATATGACAAGTTACATTTAGCAGTAGATTTCATTTCCGGGATGACTGATTCTTATGCTGTCAATTTGTATAAAGAATTAACCGGAATAAGCCTTCCTCAGTAAAATATTAAGGAGGGAACTTGATTATTGTTTCTGAAAAAATATAAAAACATGAATACGAAAACTCTAAAGGAATTAATATATTTATATTTAGAAAAGCATCCTCCTGCCTTTAAATTATTTTATATGTTAGAAAAGGCAGGTAATATTTATTTAATCGGCGGCGTACTAAGAGAATTTAGAGATAATAAAGAGCTTCATAGCTTACGAGATATAGATATTATTATTGACGTAAATAATGATGAATATTGGAGAAAGATACTATCTGAATTTGAATTGAAAAAGAATTGTTTTGAAGGTTATAAATTGTTTTGTTCAGGTCTGGTTATCGATTTTTGGCCTCTGGATGAAACTTGGGCATATAAAAACCAGATTATAAAGTGCAGTCCTTCAAAGTACGTTGAATCTCTTACACGCACAGTATTTCTCAATATTGACGCCATTATCTATGATTTGAAAAGAGGTATTTGGTATGATAGTGTCTATCAGCAAGCAATGGAAACCAAAATTTTAGACGTCATATTGGAATGGAATCCTGAAATACCATTAAACGTGATGCGCGCTATAATGCTAAAAAGGCGTTACAATCTAACTTATTCTATAAAATTAAAAAATATTATTAAAGAAGAACTGAAAGCAGATAAGGATTATTCTGAGACATTAATGCAGATTCAACAGATGAGATATAAAAAAGTGATATTATCTACAAAAGTAATAGAAGAAGAGCTCATGCAAATAAAGGAGTGATCGACAAATGAAACAAAGATTAAAAATTTTATCGTGCTCAGCAGTGTTCCTGGCTATATGCAGCCTGCATTACCATTATGTTGTTCCAGTTTCCGCATCAACTAATTCGTTAAACACAATATCAACGGCAGCGGCTCTGTCTGACACATTATATGCACAGGTTCAACCAGAGATTTTGGAAAATGAAGAAACTACTTTTCAAATAAATGGCGGAATCGAAGGAACAGACTATACTTTTGAAAATGAGACAAAAACATTAACAATTTTAACAGACAAAGAATTGGAACTTTCGGGTAATCTATTAGAAGGCACTTTGAATATAAATAGTTTCAATGAAGCTAATATAAAGCTGAATGGATTGTATATACGTACACCAAACAGTACCGCAATCAACATTATGTCTAATGCAAATGTCTATGTCTGCCTTGGAGATAAAAGTTATAACGAATTAAACTGTTCAGAATACGGGATTGAAACAAATAATGGAGGAAAATTGATATTTCATGGAAACGGACTCCTGTGCGGCAATACAATTAAAGGGAATATACAGATAAACGGCGGAAATATTCTATCTGGAATTATAGGTGATATAACGGACTCCAATGGAACTCAGTTAGCAAATCACTTTATTACTCATCTAAACAGCAATACATTATATTCTGTAAGTGGAAATGGTGTATACAGTTACGCAGATGGTATTTTCACAAATTCAACTGGAAATGTTAACTTGTATCTTCCGTATATTGTTCAAGGAGTCACTCCTGAGTATCGAATACAAGTAACGGGAACTACACTGATCGTTAAAGAAATAACCACACCTTCCCCTTCATTGACACCATCACCGTCTCCTGCTCCTATGCCGCCAGATACAGCATCTCCTGCAAATAATGGCTTATATTACATTGACAGCGGAACAACTTATCGTTCTGGAGCCGTTTTACAGTTTTATGCTACAGGGGCTGGATATGGACCAGAGGAACCTCAAGAATTAAATCCGATAAATAAGTCTACCAGGTATATTCCGGTAAACTGGGCTGTATCAACGAAAAGTAAAAATGCTACACGCAATGTAAAAGGATCCTGGAGTACATATACAGAGGAAACAACAGGAATGTCAAGCGGAGGATATTATCGGCCAGGTGAATATCGATATAAAGGTGCATTTATATTGAAAACAACAGTTGCTTCCTCCGTTCCATATACTTTAAAAGTGAATTACCAAAAACAAGTATATGATGGAAATAAAGGAATTTGGAAAAACGAAGGGAAGACGGTTTCTAAAAGTGTAAGCTTTTATATTAGAAATACAACTATTAATGTTAATGACTCTGCGTTTTCTATTAAGAATAATAGTAAAATAGAAATTGGTTCCCAAAAGACACTAAAAGTCAGTGGGCTGGCCACAAAGCCAATTTTTTCATCTTCAGATAAAAGGGTTGCAAAAATAGGCAAGAAAACCGGAAAGATCACCGCGCTTAAAGCCGGCACTACAGTAATAACTGTAAAGGCCCCAGCAATAGGGCAATACAATGGATTTAACAGCAGTATCACTATAAGAGTAGTTCCCAAAACTGTTAAAGTAAAATCTGTTGTATCAGGTAAAAAAGGGCGTCTGACAATAAAAACTGCTACATCCAATAAGCGCAATACTGGATATAAGATTCAGTATCAGTATGCTTTCGGGGATATTCATACAATTACTATAAACTCAAAAAATCCATTAAATTATACCATTAAAGGGTTAAAATCAGGAAAACGGTGCAGAGTCAGAGTATGTGCCTATAAAAAAGCAGGCGGTACTATTTACAGTGGACGTTACAGTATATGGAAAGATGCAGGTAAGATAAAATAGTAAATAAATAAAGGGCCAACGCCGCCAGGCATCCAAAATGTGGCTGGATGCCTGCAGTGCCCTGACTCAACTTATTGGATAAAACCTGACGGATTACATTCAGTAGTGGGAAAATGAGGCAGAGAGGGCCGCTGTGGAGTGTAAAACGCATGAAAGGCACTCACAGCGGCTGTTGTTTAATTTAGACTGTATTAATTTTGAGGAGATGTGAATTATGGAATATATCATAAATTTTACTTGGGACGATGAAGCGCATGTGTGGATTGCCACCAGTGATGATATTCCCGGCCTTGTTCTGGAATCCGGGTCATTTGATGCCTTTATTGGAACGTACACGTATTGACGTGCCAGAGCTACTTGCTTTAAACAATACGTAACTATTCAGCCCCCTTATTCAAAGATGAAATCAGAATGACCTGAAATTGCATTTTTGATTGCTTCGTAAGCATTATATCCCTGCTTATGTGCTGTACCAATGCAGGACATGCTTTTCAGATAATCCCTGGCTCCTTCTTCCGTTCGGAAACAGCCAGATACTTTGGTCTTGACCTTTATCATCCGAAGATCACGCTCCGCCTGGTTGTTATCAAACGGAACCATGAAGTCATGGATAAAAAGGCAGACTGATCCCTTGTATTCCGCAAGGCGTTCTGCCAAAGCAGGGATTTTCCCTTTTTTCTTCCGTCCACGTTTTTTCTTTTTGGTTTCCGGAAGAGGATTTTCTTTCCCTGCCAGTTCGAGGAGTTCATCATACTTTTTATCGAACTTATGACAGTAATAACAGCTCAGAGAGTCTCTGCCCTTCTCTACAGCTTTCTCTTTGACCTTTTTCATTTCCAGTAAAAGGTTTATAAATCCAGATGCCCATGTTTGGGACTGATATCAAGATAGGTGTATTCACAGTTTGAGGCATCATGAACCCACCAGAGCTTCTTATCCACTCTGGTTCCGGTTTCATCGAAATGTCCAAGGGCAGAAACGGCCATCTTCTCCTTGATCCTGCCCATTGTTTCATCCAGACTGTCAGAGCATCTTTTTACCATGCTGCTGATGGTTCCTGCTGCAATCGGAATGTTAAATACTCCTGAAAGAATCTCATGGGTGCGTTTGACGCTGACTGCCCCACGGTATTTAATGACACCGATAATGCCTGCAGGTTTCTTCCATACTGTACGGCTGCTTTTACATCAGAAGGAACCCCTCCTCTGCGGGTGTCCCCATGCAGCATACAGAATCGGATGTTCCAGTGCCTGATGTTCTGTTATACTGACTGTGACAACCGCATCAATCAAATGGCGTTTTTCTGCAATGCATGCGGTGCCTCTGCACATCTGATAGTGCGGGCATCCTTCGCATGAGGCCGGCATATGCCTGACGATTTCATCCGGAGCCGCGGCTGCTGCCAGATGTGTTCCTTGGTGCCCGCTCTGTCCGCCAGCCTTTTTTCCGGATGGCTTCCGGAGACTCTTTGGGGCAGGCTTTTTAAAGCCATCGCTGGATGGCGGTTTGGAACTATTTTTGGAATTTTTGTTAAGCTGTTCCTTCAGTTCCTGTATGGTCTGATTGAGTTGGGCAATCAACTGAGTCTGAGCAGCGGCTGCTGCTGATAATGTTTCATTTTGTTGTAATAACTGTCTGATCAGTTCATCGTTTGTCAATCAAGCCACCTTCTTCTGAATAAAATTTGATATTTCTATTTTAACAGAAAATTTGTTTTCTCCGTTTTGACCAAAAATCAATGTACCCTAAACGGGGTGCTGAATAGTTACAACAATACGAAAATATCACCTTTTACCCTGACATAGCTTTAGATTCAGATAATGGTTATATCTGCCGAAGCGCCTCAATAGGATTCTTATCTGCCGCTTTAGCCGCAGGATAAATTCCAAACATAAGCCCCACCGCCGCAGAAAAACCCACTGCCACGGCAAGTACTGGCCCGGACATGGAAAATGCACTGCCGGATACCAGTCCGGCTATTTTCAATATAATCCAGGACAGGGCAATTCCAATGCCGCATCCCAGCAGGCTGATCATCAAAGCCTCCAGCATAAACTGAATCATGATACTCCTCCTCGTGGCTCCTATCGCCTTTCGAATGCCGATTTCCCGGGTTCTCTCTGTCACCGATACCAGCATAATATTCATAATGCCAATTCCGCCCACCAAAAGGGAAATGCCAGCAATACCGCCCAGAAGAAGGGCAAACGTACTGTTCACACTGCCCATGGTTTCCCGGATGGCCGACTCGTTGATAATGGTAAACGCCTCATCATCCTGGGCATATCTATCCAGCAACAGCTGCTCCAGTGCTGCCTGGGCGGGTTCCTGGCTTTCTTCGTCCACTGCCTGTACATAGAAACTGGAGATACCTGAGCTGTTATCTGTCATTCGAAGCATGGTGGTGTAAGGAATGTAGACCTCCATTCTCTCCGATGTATCACCGGTTACTGACTCTTCTTCCGCCAGAACACCTGCTACGCGGAATTTGATTCCATTCAGATTGAAAGACTGTTCTTGTGATTTCTGCACAGAGCCGAAGAACTCTTTTGCCGCTGTCTGATTGAGCACAGCAGTATATGTGTGGTTTTCCACATCAAAGGTTCTCAAAAACCTGCCGGATTCCAGCTCCATTTTCTGAATTTCCATATAGGCGGCTGTGGTCCCATATAAAATTACACGGCTGCTGTTGCTTCCCCGTTCTCCTGTGGCGCTGCCCTGTTCCAGGGGAGCGGCCTGAGAAATTTCCTCCAGCTGCTGCACCTGTTCTAAGTCTTTCAGCTTCATGGGATTTCCTTTATCATCTGTAATTTTCACGGTGAGAACATCCCTACCCATGCCTGAAATCTCATCGGTAACAGAGGATGCCGCCCCATTTACCAGGGATACTAAAACCACAAGTGCCGTTACCCCCACCATAATTCCCAGCATTGTCAGAAATGAGCGGAGCTTGTCAGCTGTCACTGCGTGCCAGGCCATTCCTGCTGATTGAACTATCATGTTTTCAGATTCCCCCTGTCCTGCCTTCTCATCATTCCTGCGTTCTGCCACTTCCACCTCCGGGCATCCCCTGGCCGTATCCAGGCGCGCCGCCGTCACCTTGTCCGGGCATATTCCCGCCGGGCATTTCTCCGCCAAAACCGCCGTCCTGGCCCATGCCGCCAAACATTCCGTTTTCGGGCATACTCTGAGATTCTCCGTCTGAGGAACTGCTCTCCTGTCTTTGACAATAGACGGTATCCCCTTCTTCTAGTCCACTGGTGATTTCCACCTTTTCTCCGTCAGACATACCCGTTTCCACTTCCTGTATACCGGAGAGTACACCTTTCTCGGAATCATACTGGGTATAGACGAACATCCGGGGTCCCTGCTCCTGTACCGCATCCGATGGGATTGTGACCACATTTTCTTTTTTGTCTGTGATAATCACCGCTGATGCACTCATCCCCACACGCATGGATTCCTCTTTGTCCACTGTGATCTCTACCGTATATTTTGCTGACCCTTCACTGCCGGATGTCCGGTCCGAAACCTGGGTGACCACTCCAGTAAACAGCTGGTCTTCCAAAGCTTCCAGCGTTATCTGGGCCTCCTGTACTTCCTCTGTATGACTGTCCACAGTGGTCTGGCCGGATGGGTCCTGGTCTGTCTGGGAGGCTTCCTGTTCCTGAGCGGCTGAATCTTCCTGCGCAGAAGTCTGTGTCTGAGAGGCGGAATCTTCCTGAGGGACAGACTGAACCGCTGCTGAATCTGGCTGAAGGGAGCTCTGGGACTGAACGCTGGTTCCTATCTGGGCCGCCTCCTGGTTGGACTCCTGAGAGCCGCCCTGCTGGAAACCGGTTTCTGACGCAGATTCCTCGTTTACTTCATGGCGGGCATTTCCCTCATTTTCTGTGTCTTCATGGGCCTGCGTGTTTGTTTCCTCTTCCTGCTGAGGCTGTCCCTTGGATGTTTCTTGCTGGGACTGGCTTTTCTTTTCTTCCTGCTGCAGTTGATCCTCCTGCCCCTCATTGGTCTCTTTGCCACCTGAGCCGTCAGAACTGCTTTCCCTGCCGGATAACATACCTGCACTGTCGTCTGCCATTTTTACCCCATTCAGGGACTTTACTGTGCATTTTCTATTACTGCCGTCATATGACATACTGGAAGCGGGTATAGACGAGCTGCTTTTGCTGGTGGAAGAAGTTTCATCCCCGCCTGAATTCCCGGTGGATGCCGCCGTTGTACTGCCCTTTGTAATCTCTACACTTTCAATCGTCCCGTCCAGCAAAGCTGTGACAGCGCAGTCTTCAGACAGAATCAGCAGTTTCTGAAGCCTTTCTTTATAAGCAGCCCGCGTTAAAAGAAGTTTCTGGTATTCGGCTGACATCAAAACGTCCTCAAGGGTGAGCAGGGATTCTCCTGCCTCCACCCACTGATTCTCTTCCACCGAAACCGCAGACACTGTTCCGGATGTCCCGGTAACCTCCAGCGGCTGATGGATTTTTAGTGTTCCTGTTCCCAGCACCTGGCCGCTGCTGTCGGACACGGTTACATCATCCCCAAGAACGGCCCCGTCATCTTCCACTGTCACTGTCCATAGGTCACCGGAATGGGTTTCCACCGTCCCGCTGACTACTGTACCCTGAGAAAAAGATACCGATACGGTGCTGCCTGCTGTGAAACCAGACCCGTTTTCTATCTGAACCGCCATTTTCCCATCCAGGGACAAAAGCATCAGAGCTCCCTTTGCCGCCATCACATCAGCAATAGAGTCTCCGCTTTCCACATAGATTTTTTTGATTCTCCCTGCCACTTTGCTGGTGAGATTTTCAGACTGGGTTTCCCCGGATTTCTTCTGAAGCTGTTCATCCAGCTGAGTTATGACACTTTGTACTTGGG
>CAJURF010000058.1:20573-23242 GCA_910588825.1 uncultured Lachnospiraceae bacterium | reverse complement strand
TGAAAACCCTCTCACTACCTACAACACCGCACAGGGCGGTTTTGACGGAGTTTTGGGAGAAATTCTTCAAAAAGTTTTCCTTGTTTCTTAATACGGGGAAGTTTTGAAAATGCCAAAGACAAACAAAAGAAAAACGCCGTAATCTACGACGTTTCTAAAAATTTCATATTTCTTTGTAGTTTATCTGTCAACATAAACTTGTACTTCATAATTCCAGCGCAAAATACCAGACACAACGATTAATTGTACTGTAAAGGTTGGCTCAACCCCATATTTTATTTGAGCAATATGTTTTATCTCGTTTAATACTTGTTCCATATTTTCTTCGGTACAATCAATACATAGGTACTTTCCTTTCGGCAATTTCTTTAACCCGTCTATTTCTGCATAGCGGACACAGACAGCAAAAAGCCTTGATAATCCGTTCTCAGTGTATATACCGGCTAAATCTTCAAAAGCGAACTGCTCTTTTAAGGCAGGTGTCACTTTTTCATAGAAATGGCTAAGGTAATTCCAAAGATTATCAAGAGTAGGTATTTCTAAGGTATCAGACAGCAGGATAACACGCTCTGGAAAATCTTTGATAAATGCACCAGATGGATTTTTTGTCTTTGCAATTTTCTCTCGTAATCTTCTCTTGCTAACTGGATTTTTGTTTTACTATATTGCAGTGACATAATTTTTTCATCAGCTTTTTTCTCTGCCTGTACCAGAAAGTCTATTATTTTTTCAAGCTCGCCATATTCCAAAACCTTTTTGATTTCCTGTAAAGGCAAATCCATAAGCTGTAAAGCGCGCACTGTATTCAGGCGGACAATATCCTGCTCGGTATAATAGCGATAATTTGTCCATTCGTTTTTTTGCTCGGCTTTACCAGTCCGATACGGTCATAATGCCGCAAGGTTTCACTTGTCGTATGGACTGCCTTTGCAGCTTCTCCAATCGAAAAATATTTATTCATTTTGCTGTTCTCCTCATTGACTTTTGTGTTACACGAAGGTTTATAATCCATTCTAGCATAGGAAATTGTGAAAATCAATTCAGCTTGAATGACATATTAGGAGGAATGGCTGCAATGGTAGAACTCAAACAAGCAACAAAGCAGTACGGGCAGGCAACTGTGCTAAAAAACATTACCCTCTCTATTGATGAGCCGGGAATTTACTGTCTGCTTGGCAGGAATGGCGCGGGAAAGACAACGTTTCTCAAATCAATCGCAGGGTATCAGAATATTACAAAGGGTACAATTCAGGTGGACGGTAAGACAATTACAACTTCCACCTTAGATACAGGCGTCAGCTATATTGAAAACTTTGCAAAACACTTTAATCTTCCGGTGCGGATATTGTTGTGTATCGCTTCCGAAGTAAATCCTAACTATGACTACGACTTTGCTTCGGAAATGATGGAACGTTTTGAATTGGACGGTAAAAAGAAATTCCATCAACTTTCGCTTGGCATGAAAACAATGGTTTCCACGATTATCTGTTTGGCAAGCAATAAAAGTGTTGTGCTTTTAGATGAGCCTGTTCTTGGTTTTGACGCTATTATGCGTGTGGAGTTTTATGATATGTTGACAGAGAGTTTTCAGAAACACCCCCGGATTATTATTGTATCTACCCACATCATTGAAGAAATTGCAAAGACAATTCAGAAGCTAATCATCATTGACAAAGGAAGTGTCCGCTTCTTTGATACATTGCAATCAGTTGAAACAAAAGCATTTAGTATCAGCGGACTATAAAAAGATGTGGAAGCTGCAACCTCAAATTTGAATATCATTGGGCAAGATACCATTGGCGGTCTTGTAACGAAATATATTTTTGACACCCCACAGAGCAGACAGCTTCATTAGAAATTCACCCGCTATCTTTACAGGGTTTCTTTATCCATATGGTCGGACATAAGGGAGGTACAACAAGGTGACAGCTATTTTCGCAATCTCAATACGTTTGCTTGCAAGCAATAAAATCAGTTTTATCATTACGGCTCTTGTAGTGCTTTGCGCCACATCTTCTGGCGATGTTGTTTTAAGCAACGGAAATTACACATGGCTGCTTGCGGTTATGACCCCATTCTTTTTTGTATTTTTTGATTATACAAAGTTAATGCACCTGGGAGCGAACAAAAAAGATTATTTTCTTGGCAGCCTAAGCAGTTATGGGATTTTGGCATTTTGTATTTCTGTTATCAATACCGTAATACATCTGTTGATTGACCCTGCATATTCGGCAAAAACAGTTATCAATCTGATGGACGTGTGCAGATGGACAGAAAACAAGATTATCCTTGCCGGATTGCAGCAAATGTCATTTTTACTGCTCGTTATGGTGTTTCTTCATGTACTGTTATCTATGCAGCCTTATTGGTATGGGTGGTTGACAGACACGGTATTGATTGCTGTTATCTGTATTTTTACACCGATTCCAGCCTTGCGTGTTATTCTGGCTCGATTTTTTCAGATTATCATGCTGAACGGCAACGCATTTTTGCATATTGGTGTCGGTCTGTTGCTAAGTGCTGCTTTATCTTTCGTGGGGATTTTGGTTGTGAAAAAGAAAACTTTATAGAGGGATAGCCATGATTCAGATTAAATCCGTTAATGAACAAAACATAAAAGCAGAGAACCGACCACTAATGAAAGTGATATGTTCTCTGCTTTTGCTTGC
>CAJURF010000058.1:0-20563 GCA_910588825.1 uncultured Lachnospiraceae bacterium | reverse complement strand
TGCTTGCACCCTGTTTGTCAGCGTTGATGATAAGTTGTTGTAAATACTTCCTTAATCACCGTAAAACTAAGGCTTCCGGCGCTTTTTTTGCGGCTTTTTGAACTATCAACTATCGTAAACTATCATAAAATATTGTATCTTAATGGAAAAGTTGTACATAAACTGTACATGAAAAGCTATGTATAACTTCGCATTTTTCTTAGGGGAGTTGGAAACCACTCAGGAAGGGGATGCTATAAAATTTCTTTAACACTCGATCTTTGGAAGCCCTGTTTTGCATAATTATGCATCGACTATTTCAATCTGATTTCCCATCAGATCTCATATATGTTCCAAAAAGTTATTCGCAGAAATCCCAATAAAACATTTGAGCCATACTTCTTAAAAAGGAAACTGAAAATAGGGCTGTTTTTGATATCTGATCAAGCAACCCTGGATCTGGCTCATCACCTCGCAAACGGAGGGATGAGCCAGACGATAAGAAATGATCAGAGGTCGATCTGAATGCCGGTGATGGTGCGTCTAGTGAGTACGAAAGAGAACCCCTTAATGTAGCCTTCTGCTTTCCAACAGCTAAGGACTTGTCCGGCATAATCCCGGATCGATTTCTGCATCTTCCTGGTTGTCCCGTCAGCGAGCCCGGCAATCTCATACAGGCCTTTGTTGTGGACACCATCCTTATCATACCCGTTCAGGGAGATTGTCCTGCTTTTTTGGAAATGGCTTCCTTTCATGCCTTCGATCTGACGCAACAGATAGCCCTTTGTCTGGATCCTGCTTTCTGTGTTACTCACCCGTTCGTCCGTGATATTTCCTGCCTTGTCCGTTACCCAGATATCCAAAAGGGACGATGGGACAGTCAGCATCTCATTGAGAAGCCTGGAGTGGCTGTACAGGACAGGAGCACTGTTGATCCGGTAGGCACGAACGGCTTTGCCCCCGCCTTCCACATGGACGGCTGTGGCATCTAGCAGGTGGGTATCGGTCATACCCATTCCAGGATATTTGCGTTCAGGAATGGATTTCCGGCAGGCGATCTCATTCGTACAGATGATCACTGTCCGGATAAAACACATTTTGTCGATGCTTTCCGTGACCGCTTTGATCTGCTGTTTGCTGGAAGACTCCGTGGATGTCATGCCAGCCATTGCCCGGTATACGGTCTGTGGAGTAACGATGTGCGATTTATCGCCGTATACATAGAGGGAGACCAGAGCGTTGTACACGTTCCAGTCGTATTCTGTAAACGGGCGCCGGCCAGATAGATTAAGATTCCCATTTTTATACGCGAAGCCGCATAGGATCTTCGTGGGGGTGGAATGCTTCGCGGTTGCGGAAACAGATACTTGAAACAACCCTGGCCCTGCCACCTGGCTCGCCATGTGGTTTGTCAGCTTACTGTTCAGGACGATATGTTTGTCCACAATCGTGCTCTGAAAATGTTCCAGTATGTGTTCTGTTTTGTCCTGTAGGATCTGCGTCTGTTTTTCCGACAGTGGCCTGGCTGTCGCAGCGGATCTTATTGTGCCGTCTTCCATCGTGCCTGTGGCATTAGCCCGTCTGCATTCGCGGATCTGTCCCATCGGGAAACGGGGGCCGTCACCAGTCATCACACAGTACCGTATAATATCCTTGAGAGCCGTATACATCGGTATGAAATACTCCAGTACTTCTTCATCCTGGCCAAGGCCCTGGATGGCCTCCTTTTCATCGGGCGTGAAAGCACTGTCAATGATGGCTGCCAGGGCCGTCCAGTCTCTTTCTTCTAGTGTACTGGCTTGATTATATTTAGTTAAATCGCTTTTCATTTATAGTGTCGAACTTAGGGTAGAGCGATGTCAATTTGGTTCTTGCCTTGTCGGTGGTAAAGTGCCAGTGGATACAAACAGTATGTTCATTGCGGTCGCTCTCCCATGCAGCCAGTTCCTGCCGCAGTAATCCTATGTCATCAATCCTTCGGGACAGACACTGGCGTGTCATCACATTAAGCTCTATTTCAGCAATGTCCAGCCAGCTCCCATGCTTGGGAGTGTAATGGATTTCCAGCTTTTTTTGCACAGAAATAAAGGCATCTCAAAGTCTGCTTTTATGGGCCCTGCCCACACCCGGCCTCAGGAATAAGGCTGGGCTTTTCTGGCAATACCCTCAATGCCGATGGAATAAGGCTGGGGCGGCTGTCCTTTCACTTGGAGCCGCCCTGGCTTTTTCTTTTTATAAATACTGACTCAGCCTTTCCCCATACAGGACGATTAGCTGGTTCAGCACCTGGTCCCACCCACGGTATCTCTGCGTCCATTTTTTTGTGATGTTTTCACTGGCCAGATACAGCATTTTTTCTAAAGACTGGTCACTGGGAAATACACTTTTGGTCTTTGTTACTTTCCGATACTGACGGTTTAAACCCTCTAGAATATTTGTGGTATACATAATTTTTCTTATCTCTTCTGAAAACTGGAAAAAGGAACTTACATCCTCCCAGTTATTCTCCCAATTCCGGATTGCATACGGGTATTTCCGTCCCCATTTTTCTTTGAGCATTTCCAGTTCAGAATATGCTGCCGTTTCATTGGGAGCGTTATATACCGCTTTGAAATCGTTGGAGAATTTTTTCAAGTCGCTGTAGTTGACATACTTAAAAGAATTCCTCAGCATATGGATCACACATCTCTGAATCTGGGCCTGGGGATAGACTGCGCTGATGGCTTCCTTAAAACCGGCCAGCCCATCGACACAAAAGAACAGAACATCCTTTAATCCGCGGTTTTTCAGGTCATTTAACATCCCCAGCCAGAACTTGCTGGTTTCATTGGCCCCCACCGTGGTGCTGAGGGTTTCTTTATAGCCCCCTGTTGTAACACCCAGCACGACATAGGCTGCCCGGCTTAAGATCCGTCCCTCTTCCCGTACTTTATAATGAATGCAGTCCTTAAAAACAAAGGGATAAACAGGCGCCAGAGGGCGGGGCTGCCATTCCTTAACCTGGGGCAGAATCTTATCCGTGACCTTGCTGGCCATCTCTGCGGGCAATTCGATTCCATAGGGGTCCTGCAGCTGGTCATGGATATCCCGTGTACTCATTCCCCTTGCATACAGAGGGATGGCTTATTCTTCAATACCGGAAATATCACGCTGATATTTGGGGATAAGCTTTGGCCCAAAATCACCGTTACGGCCTCTGGGGACATCCAGCTGAAATTCCCCGTACTGACTTTTGAGGGCCTTTGGAAAGTGCCCGTCCCGTTTATTGCTGGTGGCCAGATCCCCTTTCTGATTTTTCTGATAACCAAGGGAGGCATCCAGCTCCGCCTCCATAAGCCCCTGAAGAATGCCTTTAAAACTTTCTTTAAGAAGAGAATAGACATCTGCAACACTGGAAATGTTGTTTTCTGAAATAATTTGTCGGGTTTGCCCCTTAGCGGCTGCCATAAAAATACCCCTTTTCGATAAGAATTGTCATATCTGAATTCTTACCCAAAAGGAGCCATTTTTTTCCAAAAACACAATATATTACACTACCGCAGAAAATTCGTTAAAATATTAGGATAGGATGATGCAGAAGGGATTATTATTTCCTGAGCATCATCCTATTTTTAGTAATGTATCACATTTTTTGTTTGACAGATTCTTTCAATTATAGGGGCTGCCTCTTCGCTTTTAAAATAATTAAGAGTAGATATAGGAACAAATTGTTTAAGGGCTTCAAAATTACCGTTTTTAATGAGCTGACGCACAGTAGAAGCACTGATAGGCTGTTTCATGATCTGAAATGTAAAAATATTCATATCCTTATGACTGCCATTTCCCTCCCGGTCTACTAAACCCGGCTTAGGGGTGGTACAGACTTCGTAGAGAAGAGCTTTGCATGCTAACCGGGCAGCAAAGTCACTATTTTCTTTTTCCATGGCATGCATTAATATTTCTTTGGTTTTTGCCTGAAGCTGCTCTACCGTATGAGCACGGCTGCGAGCACATTCCCTGGCAGGCCTGCCACAGACCAGGCAGCGGCGGGGGCTAAGTCCAACCTCAAAGCGGTCTACTTTCTTACCATCCGGTTTTAGGACATCCATATCAAACAATCTGCCGATTTCAGAACTGTCTTCAATCGAACAGGTAATATCTTTTAAAAAGATTGGGTCCGCATTAATAAGATAACAGGCTTCGCTTCCTGTGGACTCACAGATTTCTTCATAATAGACATATTGGATATGCAAAGAATCCAACTGCTCTTTCAAATAGCGTTTCCCTAGTTCGAAGCCTTTTTGAATCAGTGGACTCTTCTTTATAGGACCAGCGATATTCATGGTAAAGCAAACCATAGGAATCCGATATTGTGCCAAAAGTCTTTTCTGCCAGGCAAAGCGGCGTTCTCTGGCATCTAACATTTCTTCTAATGTTACTGGATATTCCATAGCATCATGTCCTTTCTTATATGGCGACTTATTGTCGGCTGTTTTTTAGAGCATCCATGAAAGCCCGTACCTGAGGCAGCTCCATAGATTCACGCTGACAGAAGATATAAGTACGGCGAATAAAGGGCTCGCCGTTTTCGAAAAAGCAGGGCTGTATGGAGCCTTTAAAATGTTCCAGGGCAATTTCGGGAAGAAGGGCCCAGCCCAAGCCTCGCTTCACCATTTCCACGCAGGTGGTGATACTGTCCACACAGAAACCTTTTGGTTTGGGATTCAATCCATGTTCATGGAGCCATCTGGTAATCATGGCGGATTGTGCAAAGTCCGTCCGATGGCTGATATACATATAATCAGAGAGAGGTACCCCTTCATATTCCTGGTTATAGATGAGGCAGATATTTTCCTGAGATAAAAGGAACTGTACCTGATCCCAGGGATATTCTCCGCGAAGTACGGCAATATCCAGAGAACCATCCAGCATCTGCCGGTAAAGGTGGCGGCTCTGGCCTGTAGTGATTTGAAGATTGACTTTCGGATATTGCTTATGGTACTCTGCCAGAATGTCCGGCAATCGGTATTGCGCAAAATTAATGGAGATCCCTGTGTTGAGAGTTCCGCATACTTCATCCTGCATGGTATCAAGAACCCTGCGCATGTCCTCCATCTCCTTGGCGGCCCGTGCGCAATGGGACAAGACGGCTTCCCCCTTAGGAGTAAAATGGATTCCCTGTCGGGAACGAAGGAGCATCTCTATTTCCAGGTCTTTTTCGATGGCCTTAATTCGTTTGGACAGGGCGGACTGCGTCATGAACAACCGTTCGGCAGCCTTTGTAATATTTCTGGTTTCATTGAGGACACTTAATAATTCAAAATCTTTTTCATCCATATTCACATACATCCTTCCGTTTCGTGAGAGTCAGCAGAAAGAAACATATATCGTTATTTATCTAAGAAAAATTGGAATGGAATAAGAGATATCTATGGATATAATATAATATTTCAGGGTGTATGTGAAGCCTGTTTTCTATGAGAATAATTCCTTGAGTTCAAGTCAAAAATGGAATGAATATATAATTTACATAAATAGAAACAAATAAAATTATGCGTAATGCACAATAAAAAGCCAAAAAGAGATAAAAGACAATGAAAAAAGAGGATTATTCCAAATAGGAATGAAAATTAAGGAAAATTGTGAATTTTACAATCAAATGCAGGAGAGATACAATAAGCACAACAAATCCAAGTTACTGCCAACAAAAATAAACTTGAGGAGGGACTTTAAATGCTTATTGAAAAAAGCGCAATGGCCGGTACGCTGGAATCCAGTGATGCCCAGGTCACAGTAGAACCCGCAGAAGGGTTGGAACTCAATATTCAGAGCAGTGTATTAAATCAGTACGGACATCAGATTAAAGCTACCATACTGGAAACACTGAACCGTCTGGAGGTAACGGCGGGAAAGGTAACTGTAATTGACAAAGGGGCCCTTGACTGCACCCTGAAAGCCCGTGTGGAGTGTGCCGTATTCCGCAGCTGCGGCAAGTCTGAATCCAATATTCCTTGGGGAGGTGTCATCAATGATTAATCGTCCAAAGCCAGATAAAAAGCGTTTACGCCGTACCATGATGTTTATGAATGCCCAGAAGCCAGGTTTAATTAAGGATGCTTATATTTACGGAAGCGACAGCATTATCCTGGACTTAGAGGATGCAGTGGCAGAAAATCAGAAAGATGCGGCCAGGTTCAGCCTGTATCATGCCCTTAAAAATATTGATTACGGGGATACAGAGGTAATCGTCCGAATCAATGGTCTGGACACTCCCCACTGGCAGGAAGACGTGCGGGTATGTGTAGCCGGAGGGGCAGACGGAATCCGTATTGCAAAATGTGAGAATGCCCAGATGGTCCGTCAGGTGGAGGAAGCAGTTCTGGCTGCGGAGCGTGAATTTGGAGTGGAAGAGGGAAGAACTCTTCTCATGGCGGCCCTGGAAAGCCCTATGGGCATTATGAATGCCTACAAGATCGTCACGGCTTCCGACCGTATGCTTGGCTGTGCCATTTCCGGCGGGGATTTCAGAAAGAGTATGCATGTGCAGATTCAGAGAGACGGAGTGGAGATGATGGTGGCCAGAGGCCAGATGCTTTTAGCAGCCAGAGCAGCGGGAGTTCAGTGCTTTGACACCATGTTCCCCAACATTGATGATATGGAAGGCTTCAAAGCAGAAGTAATCCAGAACCATAAAATGGGATTTGACGGAAAGAGTATTGTCAATCCGAAACAGATTGCCTTTGTCCATGAAACCTTTGCGCCTACGGAAAAAGAGATTGCCTATGCGGAGAAGCTGGTTCGGGGATGTCAGGCACAGGCAGATGCAGGAATCGGCGTCTATACGGTAGACGGGAAAATGGTGGATATTCCATTCTTTGAAGATGCGAAACGGATTATTGCCTTGGCAAAAGCCTGCGGTGTTTATCATGGTGACTTATAAGGAAGAGGAGGGCTGAAATTATGAGAAATGCAGTTGGAAGAGAGATTCCTGATTATCTGCTGACCAATGGGAGAGAAGTTTATCAGGGAAAAAATTATAAAGACGGACAATACATAAAGAAAGCTTCTCCTACGGTGAGACGGGGAGAGAAGCCTGTGGAAGACAAACTTTGCCAGACCATCCGGGAAGCCTGTGAAAAATGCGGAGCCCATGACGGGATGACATTCTCCTTTCATACGGAATTCCGTGACGGTGATTATGTAGCTTCTATGGTATGTAAGGTGCTGGTGGAGGAAATGGGATTAAAGGACCTTCATGTAGCGGCGACCTCTTTGGGAAGCGCACAGGATATTTTTGCCGACTATATGGAACAGGGAATCATTGTGGAAGCCCAGACCTCCGGTGTCCGCGGACGGATCGGTGAAGTGATTTCCGCAGGAAAGCTAAAGAATCCGGCGATTATCCGCAGCCACGGCGGAAGGCCCAGAGCAGTAGAGGCAGGGGAAGTCCATATTGACATCGCTTTCCTGGCCGCGGCCACTTCCGATTGCTGCGGCAATGCCAAGGGAACCGGAGGAAAGAACAACTGCGGTTCCATGGGATTTGCCAACCATGATTCCCACTATGCGGATCATACGGTTATCATTACGGATACTTTGGTGCCATTCCCTAATCTTCCGTCTTCTATCTCATGCATTGATGTAGATGCGGTCTGTGTGGTGGAGGCCATCGGTGACCCGAAAAAAATTGCTACGAAGGAAGCCCGTATGACCGACAATCCAAGGGAACTGATGATGGCTGAAAACGTGGCGAAAGTTATCGCTGCGACTCCTTATTTTAAAGATGGATTTTCTTTCCAGACTGGTGTAGGCGGTCCCTCTCTGGCGGTGAACCGGTTCCTGGAAGAGCACATGAGAAAACAAAATATTAAGATGAGTTTTGCTCTGGGAGGAACCAGTTCTGCCATCTGCGCCCTTCAGGACAAGGGGCTTGTGGATTATATTTTGGATACTCAGGATTTTGACCAGGGAGCTGCGGCCCATTTATTTACCAATCCCCATCATGTGGAGATTGATTTAAGCGAGTATGCCAATGCAGCCAATAAGGGAGCGTATGTCAATAAGCTGGATTACGTTGTTCTTTCTGCCCTGGAGGTTGACACGAAATTTAATGTCAATGTGATTACCGGTTCTGACGGTGTACTTCGTGGGGCGCCCGGCGGCCATCCGGATACCGCGGCAGGGAGCAAATGCTGTATCATTGTCACTCCTCTGACCAGGGGGCGTATGGCTACGGTATGTAAGGATGTGGTTACGGTTACAACGCCAGGGGACTGTGTAGATGTCCTGGTGACAGATTATGGCATTGCGGTGAACCCGGCACGTCAAGACATTATAGAATGTCTGGATCAGGCAGGAATTAAGCATGTGGCCATCGAGAGTCTGCAGGAAAAGGCATACAGCCTGGTTGGAGAGCCGGAACCGCTGCAGTGGGAAGACCAGGTGGTAGCCATTGTGGAGGCCCGTGACGGTACGATTCTGGATGTAGTGAAAAAGGTTAAACCATTCAGTTTTGAATGATGAATATAGATGGAGATGAAAGCTGCTGCAGATACGGGGAACGCCAGATATCTGCAGCGGATTTTTCCATACATATGGCTGCTGTAAAAGTCTCAAATTCCACTGCTGAATAGGCGGCATAAATGATACAAGGAGAAGAGGACATGGCTTATCAGGTAATTTCGTTATTGTTTTTGATTACAGCAATTGTATTGGGATTTACCAAAAAGATTAATGTAGGCATTGTTTCCATGGGATTGGCATTTATTCTGGGATTGATTGGCAAAGTGAGTACCAATGTGATTCTGGGAGGCTTTCCAAGTAAGCTGTTTATTACTTTGCTGGGGACAATGTTTTTCTTTTGTCTGCTCCAGGATAATCATACTCTGGAATTATTATCGAAAAAAATGGTTTCTCTGGTAGGTAAAAAAACATTTTTAATTCCTATCATTATTTATTTGGTTTCTTATATTTTATCTGCCGCAGGGCCGGGGGCGATTTCTGTCCAGTCAGTTATGATTATATTTGCCGTATCCTTGGCGGTACAGATGAAAGCATCTCCTATCTTGCTTGGCAGTATGGCAATTCTTGGAGCGGTAGGGGGAACGACTTCCCCAATTGCCCTTTCCGGTATTATTGTGACAGATTTAACCGTGGAAATGGGGCTTACAGGGGTAGCAAATCCTGTATTTTTTGGTGTGACCGGAGCGAATCTTGTGTGTGCGGCATTATTGTATATTGTATTTAAAGGATATAAGCTGAATGCAGATATCTCTATGGAACAGGAGCAATTGCCTAAATTCAACAGAAGCCAGATTCTCTGTATTATATCCCTTCTGGTGCTGGTTGTTGCAGTAGTAGGATTTCGGTATGATGTGGGACTGGTATCCTTTGCTTTAGCCCTGGTGTTGATTTTGTTTGGTGTGGTAAATGAAAAAGCGGCAATCAAGCTGGTTCCCTGGAGTGTGCTGATTCTGATTTGCGGTGTTAATGTTCTGATGGCAGTTACGAAAGAACTGGGTGGAATAGAATTAATGTCCGATATCCTGGCTTCTATGATGAATCAGTATACGGCTGCTCCTATCATCAGTCTTACAGCTGGTATTATGTCATGGTTCAGTTCCGCAAATGGCGTTGTGCTTCCTACTTTGATTCCCACTGTTCCGGATATTGTGGCAAACGTGGGCGGAAATGTGACCATTGTAGAAATGATTATCGCAATTGTGGGAGGGGCAACCGTAGCGGGAATCAGTCCTCTTTCTACTGGCGGAAGTCTGATTCTGGCGTCTTATACTCAGGAAACCAATGCGTCTGACTCGGAACAGCAGAGCATTTTCGGACGGCTGTTCCTGATATCTTTCGGCGCTGTCATGGTGATTGTGATTGTTGCACTGGCAGGCGGATTCAAATTGTTTCGTTAAAAGCAGATGAAAGGGAAGGAGACATAGTATGATACATTATGCATATGTGGGTTGCCGCACAACGAAAGAGAGAAATGCACATGGAAAAGGAATCAAAGTGTTTGAAATTTCTCCGGGTGGTGATTGGAAGCTGGTACAGTTGGTGGAAGGGATGGTAAATCCGTCTTATCTCTGCCTGGATAAGAGTGGGAAATTTTTGTATACGATCCATGGGGATTTTAGTGAAATCAGTGCTTT
Organism: uncultured Lachnospiraceae bacterium; assembly: GCA_910588825.1. Lineage (GTDB taxonomy): Bacteria > Bacillota > Clostridia > Lachnospirales > Lachnospiraceae > MGBC164599. The sequence continues at coordinate 10,448 of CAJURF010000058.1, read as the reverse complement.
CTCAGTGGAGGAAACGGGAAAGCTTACCTATCTCAATACCGTTTCCACAGGAGGGACTAATCCGGTTCATCTGACAGTGGATAAAACCAACTGTTATGTGTATGTGGCAAATCTGCAGACCGGGACCGTGGCAGTAATACCGAGACGGAAGGACGGTGCTTTGGAGCCCTTAAAAGAGTTGTATACAATTCCCGGAAAGGAGGAAGGAACGGTTTCTCATCCCCATCAGGTGATGCAGGATAAAACGGGAGACTATTTGATTGTATCCTGCCAGGGGAGAAAGCAGGGATTTGGGCAGGTAGATGTGTTTGGCATGAATCATGAAACAGGACTGCTTCATAAGACTTGTACCGTAAGATCAAGAGAGATTGCAGAACCAAGACATTTTGTGTTCCATTCCAATAATCACTGGTGTTATGGGGTAAATGAGAAGGACTATTCCGTGACTTATTATCACTTTAATAAAGAAGAGGGAACCCTTGAGGCAAAGCAGATACTTCCCACTCTTCCGGATACCTACACGGGAGACGGATGGGCCAGTGGGATTATTATGAGTGCCAGCGGAAAGTATGTGATTATTTCTAACCGGAAACATGACAGTATTACCAGCTTTGAAATTCAACAGGATACCGGATTTCTTAAGTTCTGTGACTGTATCAAGACAGGAGGAGAACAGCCACGTTTTATTACCTTGGACGAGAAAGGTGAAAAAATTCTTGCAGCCAATGAATTAACCGATACGATTACGGAATTTGAATTGGATGAAGAGAACGGAAAATTTAAGGAAACAAGCAGAAAGATAGAAACAGAAAGTCCGGTCTGCGTGATTTTTAAATAGAAAAATACAGGAGTAGGCAGATATGAAATACATAAAACAACTGGGAATCATTCTGGGGATTGCATGTATTGGTGAGGGTATGAGATATCTCATACCCTTACCTGTTCCTGGAAGTATTTATGGGTTATTGCTATTGCTGACCTTGCTGATGTTAAAGGTAATTAAATTAGATTGTGTAGAGCAGACAGGGAGATTTTTAATTGAGATAATGCCTGTTATGTTTATTTCACCAGCAGCAGGAATCATCAAATCATGGGAGCAGATAGAGGGGATACTGATTCCTCTCTGCGTGATTATTCCTGTATCCACTTGCCTTGTTATGGCAGTAACAGGAAAAGTAACAGACAAAATTTTTAGCTGGAAAGAAGGAAAAGGCAAAGATGAATAATTTTATGGTAAATTCAGTCACTGCAGGGGTAACAATCAGTTTATTAAGTTATGGGATTGGAAGCATGGCTAAAAGAAAATTATCAATATTAAACCCATTATTGATATCGATTCTATTGGTTATTTTATTTTTGAAATTGTTTCATGTGGATTATGACATATACAGCGACAGCGCAAAACCATTAAACTATCTTCTGACCCCGGCAACTGTGAGCCTTGCGATTCCACTGTATCAGAAATTAGAACTTTTAAAAAAGAACATGGCCTCAATCCTATGTGGTATTTTAGCAGGTATGCTGACAAGCCTTAGTTCTATTTTTGTGATGGCGCTGCTCTTTGGTCTTTCCCATGAAGAATATGTTACATTGCTTCCAAAGTCTGTTACAACAGCCATTGGGATGGGGATTTCAGAGGAACTGGGGGGGGATATGTGACAATTACCACAGTGGTAATTATATTAACCGGTGTATTTGGAAATATAACAGCAGAGGGGATATGCAGGTTGCTGAAGATACAAAACAGTATTTCCAGAGGATTGGCCATAGGGGCCATGAGCAGTCTTGCAGTTGTTGTCAGTGGAGTGTGTATGGTAGTGGGTGCCGTTTTATTTTCTAAATTTTATTAATGCTTTAAAAATTCTGTCTATCGGGAAGCGTTCTTTCCTGAATTACCTTTTGGGCATAATCCAGGGTATAATCCTTAAAATTGGATATCTGACTCAAAGACAATGATTCCTTGCGGTATCCAAGATAATCCTTGCGGACAACTGGAGATCCATTTTTAAAAAACAGTTGTTGGTAGTACAGCTCTTTATTGTGAAACCAGAAGTCGGAATTGAGAAAAATACCAAATCCCAGGCCATGCCGCACCATTTCGTAGCAGATATTCACATTCTTGACTGTCATGACCATATAAGGAGCAGTTTCAAAGTGATGATACCACCAGGTTTCGCGGATACTAGTTCCGGAATGGTCAGCTTCAAAGGAAATATAGGGAAGCCGTGGAAGCTGGGATAACTGAAATGGCTGATGGTATACTACATAGGCAAAGCGGGTATCCAGGAGGATTTTATTAAAAGCACCCTGATGTTCACCACGAAAAAATGCTATGGGCACTTTGCGGGTATTCAAAGCCCGGACACATTCCGCACTCATCATAGTTTCTACCTGAAAGCGAATTTCCGGATAAACTTCGGAAAAACCTTGAAGCAGAGCAGGAAGAAAAAACTGAGTTTGGGAAAGAGAGGACGCAATCTGTATAGTTCCTGCTGTATTCTTTTCGGATTTTAACTGCTCTTGAAGCGAATGATATTGTTTCAGCATGTCTTTCGCATACCGAACTAATTGTTCTCCCTGTGGAGTAAAGGTAATTCCGTTGGAAAAACGGAGAATAATAACAGAAGAAAATTCTTCTTCTATTTGTTTTAGGCGCCTAGTAAGAGCCGGCTGTGATACAAACAGATTTTCGCTGGCTTTTGATATACTTTTTGTTTTATACAGTTCTGTTAACAATTCCCAATCCTGTAGATTCATATTTTTACCTGTTTCCCCTTGTGTATTTGACTGCTGCTATCATAACATCAAAAAAGCAGCTTTTCAAGTCATACTATTTTTGCATAGGTGCTGATAAAGAAATGGCATTTCCCATAAGATTATGAGCATGTCATAATAAAATTATAGTAATTAAATAACAGATAGCTATTTATGCAGAATAGGAGGAAACATGAAAGTAGGAGTTTTAAAAGGAAACGGAATCGGGCCGGAGATTGTAGCAGCAATGCAGAAAGTAGTGGATGCATGTGAGCTGGGAATCGAGTGGGTGAATGTTCCCATTGCAGACGAGGCAGTTGCACTGTATGGAACGGAGGTTCCAGAGGAATCTATCGAGTTGTTAAGAGAGTTAAAGGTAGCGATTAAGGGTCCTATCAGTGTAGAAAAGATGGCAGGGCGGCTGACTTATACCAGAAAAGACGGAACAAGCCAAATTTATTGTTCCAACAACAATGCCATCCGGCAGGAACTGGACTGTTTTGCATGTCCCAGACCAGCAAGAGGTATACCAGGTATTTCGGGAAAAAATGAAAATGTGAACCTGGTGGTTATCAGAGAAATATCAGAAGGAATTTATGCTGCTTTAGAGCATCGGATCGGTAAAGATGAAGCCTCGGAGGCAATCAAATTAATCACCAAAAAAGGTGCGGAAAGAATCTGCAGGTACGCCTTTGAATATGCCCTTTCCAACGGCCGCAAAAAAGTAACATGTGCTCATAAAGCAAACGCCATCAGCCTGACAGATGGATTATTTCTTGAAACATTCCGCCGGGTGGCAAAGGAATATCCGCAGATTGAATCAGAGGATTTGATGGTAGATGCTACTGCGTATTATTTGGTGACAAATCCGGAACGGTTTGATGTGATCGTAACCATGAATCAATATGGAGATATCTTATCCGATCTGTGTGCCGGACTGGTAGGAAGTTTGGGATTAGGAGCAGGCGCCAATATAGGAGAAGCCTGTGCCGTATTTGAGGCCTGTCATGGATCGGCTCCGGATATCGCAGGGAAAAATCTTGCAAATCCTACATCCCTAATTTTGTCGGCTGTTATGATGCTCCGCCATGTGGGAATGGGCCAATGGGCAGATTTGATAGAGGATAGTGTCCGGGAGGTTTTGATTGAAAGAAAGCATATTACCAGAGATGTAGGAGGAAAGGCTACAACAGATGAATATACCAATGAGGTAATCAGGAAGATAAGAGAAAAGATGGGTAAATAAGCGAAAGGAGCAGCAGATGAGAATCGGTGTAATACATGCTACTTTAAATGCCGTAGAACCATTGGTGAAGGCAATCCATGAAGTGGATTTTTCTGCAGAAGTATGTAATTTTGTAAATGAAGAACTTTTGTATCATGCCAACCAGGCAAAGGGTGTGGATGAATGGGGGCGGCGAAATTTCCTGCGGCTTGCCATGCAGGCGGCAGAGTCTTCTGTGGATGGAATCATTATAGCCTGCAGCCTGTACAGTACCTATGGAGAGCAGGTCAGGACTCTGACGGATAAACCAGTAATTGCTATTGATCAGCCAATGATAGAAGAGGCTGTTCAAAATGGTTCTTATATTGGTATCTTGGCAACGACTGCTTCGGCGGGGCCGGCAGAAGAGGCGAAAATTCTGGCAGAAGCAGAGAAAAAGAAAAAAGTAATCAAGACAGAGATAGCAATTAATACAGAGGCAATGAGAGCATTGAAGGCTGGAGACAGAAAGAGACATGATGAACTTCTGGAAGAAACCGGGCTTAAACTAAAAGAAGTGGGCTGCGATCTGTTGGTGCTGAGTCAGATCACCATGGCCAGCGGAGCAGAAGGGCTGGAACGTCATGGAATTTCCGTGCTCACCAGTCCAAGGAGCGGTGCAAAGAAAATGATTGCCCGGATAAGAGAGTGGGGGAGATAAACGATGGCAATCTGGGGATGTATTGCAGATGACTTTACAGGTGCTTCCGATGCTGCTTCTTTTTTAAGAAAAGGAGGGATGAAAGTCCGGCTTTTTAACGGAGTGCCGAAAAAGATTCAAAACTGCGAAACGGATGATGCCTGGGTGATTGCTTTAAAAACTCGGACGGAGGAGAGGACACAGGCAGTCAGGCATATTTTGGAAGCTTTTGATTTTTTGAGAGAAAACAGGATCGGGCATATTTACATAAAGTATTGTTCCACTTTTGATTCTACCAGGGAAGGAAATATCGGACCAGGCGTAGACAGTGTTATGGAGAAAATGAAGCAAAAATACACCATTCTCTGTCCGGCGCTTCCTGTAAACGGAAGGACGGTAAAGGACGGCATTTTATATGTGAATCAGGTCCCTCTTGCACAAAGTCCCATGAAAGATCATCCTCTGACTCCTATGTGGGACAGCCGGATTGTCTGCCTTATGGAAAGTCAGAGTAAGTATTCCTGTATGATCCTTTCCAAAGACGATATGGAACAGGGAAAAACCGAAGAGAAGATAGAAGCATTTGGAAAGAATAAGGAACATTTTTATGTTATTCCTGATTTTGAGGAAATGTCAGATGCAAAGAGATTGACAGAGCTGTTCGGCAGACTGCCCCTGCTGACCGGAGGAAGCGGCCTTCTGGAAGAACTGGCAGTTATGTGGATGGCGGAGTCAAATCCGAAGCCTATAGTAGTCTCCCCGCAGATTAAGGGGAAAGCGCTGCTTCTGGCAGGAAGCTGCAGTACTATGACACGCAGACAGATTCAGGACTATCAAAAACATGGAGGCATTTGTCTGAAAGTGAACCCTGTCAGTCTTTACAAGAAGGAGATGACAGTGGAAGACATCTGGAATGAGATTCAGAATATGGGAGATTCTGATGTTTTGGTTTATACTTCGGATACTCCAAAAGCCGTGGCTGTCTGTCAAAGTTATGGCCAGGAAGAGGTTGCCGGAATGATTGAAGGCATGTTTGCGTCATTGGCCAAAAAGGCAGTCCAAAATGGTTACAAAAGGATTATCACGGCCGGGGGAGAAACCAGCGGCGCCGTTACGAAGGCGCTTGGCTTTAATGATTTTTATATTGGGGAAAGCATTGCTCCGGGAGTCCCTATCATGGTTCCTGCCCCTTGCCCGGATCTAAAGCTGGTGCTGAAATCCGGTAATTTCGGACAGGAAGATTTTTTTAGAAAGGCATTGGAGCAGACGGGAGAAGGGCTATGAGTGGATTAGCAGAAGAATGGAAAAAGCAGGCGGTCTGGTGCGCCCATACATTGTTTGTCTTGGGAAAAACCAGCGGGTCCTCCGGCAATATTAGTTTCCGCATAGGAGAAAATGTATATATCAGTGCAGGCGGCACATGTTTTGGTACATTGAGCGAAGATGACTTTTCTGTGGTCACTATGCAGAATATCTGCCTTGCAGGGAAAAAGCCAAGCAAAGAAAGCCCGATGCATTTGGCATTCTATAAAGCCCATCCGGACATGCAGGCTGTGATACATACTCATGGTACATATGCCGTTTTATGGAGCTGTGTCCCGATGGCGGAAAAAAACAACTGTATACCGGCTTATACACCATATCTGAACATGAAGCTGGGAACGGTAGGTTTGATTCCTTATGCTCCCCCCGGGTCAGAAATGCTGTTTCAGGAGTTTGAGTCACACTTAGGAGGGAGCAAAGGCTACCTGTTGAAGCAACACGGTGCGATTGTAGCAGGAAAAAATATTATGGATGCTTTTTATGGATTGGAGGAACTGGAAGAGAGTGCCAAAATAGCATGGGAACTTATGCGTGCAGGTCTGAAGGATACTCATGTGACAGCGTAGACTCATAGAATGATTAGAAGAATTGCTATGACAAATTTTCAGTGATCGATATGAATAAAAAGAATACTTGTAATAATTGCACAAAGGAAACTTGAAAAAAATGGGAAAAAGCACAATAAAATGGCAGAATAGATAAAAAAATTATGTATTATTCCAAATGGGAATGGGATAACAGTAAATTTCTGACTTTTACAATGAAAAATATTCATAATACAATGAATATAACAAAACGAGGAGGGAACAAAAGATGTTAGCTTTGATAGGTTTTACTTTAATGATTATTTTGATGATTGTGCTGATTAAAAGTTGGGTCAGCCCGCCGGTGGCTTTTATCGGATTGCCTTTGATTGCGGCAGTAATTGCCGGATTTTCCGTGGCGGATATCGGTGGTTTCATTGGAGATGGAATGAAATCCATGTTAAGCACAGCAGTGTTGTTTGTATTTTCTATTTCGTATTTTACATTGATGGATGAGATTGGATTGTTCGATCCCATTATCAATGCCCTTACTAAAAGGGCAGGAAAAAATATCTGGATGGTAGTAATCGCATTGCTCCTCACTACTTTTGTAGCACATCTTGACGGTTCAGGAGCTACTACTTTTCTTATCGTCGTTCCGGCATTTCTTCCTATCTTTAAGCGGCTGGGAATGAGAAAAGAGGCTTTACTTGCTATGATGTGCGGTCCTTATGCAGTGATGAATATTTTGCCTTGGGGTGGGCCTACCATGCGTGCGGCTACAGTGGCAGAAGTTGAGACCAGTGATTTGTATGCGTTTATTATTCCTGGAGTACTGTGTTTGATCGTCTGTGCGTTTCTTAATGCTTTTCTGATTACTACCAATGAAAAGCGTCATGGATTGAATCCGGAAGAAAGCAATGATAACTCTCAGAATCATTCGGAAGAGAAATCAGAAAAAAGAACCTGGCGGTATTGGTTTAATCTTGTGGTTACTCTAATCATGCTGGCATTTTTGTTCCTGGATACCCCGATGCCGTTGTATTCCATCTTTATGATTGCTTATGCGATTGTATTGGTAGTTAACTTTCCCAATACCAAGACTCAGAACAGTAAAATTAAGTCTTTAGGCCAAAACGCTATGGTTATGACTGTGACCTTGTTTTCCGTAGGTATATTTATGGGTGTTATCAGTGGAACCGGGATGGTGGAAGCAATGGCAAATACCATTGTAAGCGTTTTGCCGGAGGCTATGGCTCCTCATATGCACTGGTTTATGGCGCTGTTCTCCGTACCGCTGATGATGATTCTTGGAACAGATGCATTTTATTATGCTTTGCTGCCTATCATTATTGGAGTGGTTGCACCGTTTGGAGTTGCCGCAGAGGCAGTGGCAGCTACGTTCCTTTTGACAGCCACTTATGGTACACCAGTAAGTCCATCGGTTGCAGCGGTTTATGTAGGTCTTGGCCTGGCTGATGTATCCATTGGCGATCATATTAAATATGCATTGAAATTTGTTTGGCCGATGAGTATTCTTGTATTAATTGGAGCGACAATTTTAGGAGTAGTACCGTTTTAAGGAGATAGAATATTGCTATAGTTAAAATGAGTTGTACAGAATTTATTATATTGATGAAGTTATTTCTTTAGTAGAAAGCAATTTTAAAACTATAGACAGCAGGCACAGCCCCAGATAATTTATGGGGCTGTATTTTTTTTTGAAACAATGTAAAAAAAATTTAGTTTTTCGATTTTTTTATAAAAATATATTGTCTTCCATATGAAAGGGAGAATCGGACGTTTCTTACTATGGCTTTTATGTAGAGGGGAGGTGATTCCCTTGAAGCTGACCATACAAGAGCAAGAGATTGTATGGAGGAAATTCCGCAGCTACTGTATAAAGGTTATAGATGGCGAGGTATTGAATTATCTTGACGAATTAAAAAAGCAACAAGAACATGAAATATGTTTTTCAGATCTTTCTACAGAACAGCAGAACCAACTTTATACATGCGATGATATTCTGAAAAGCACCCATTTCCAGGTGATGAATATGGATGTGGAGGTAAATGATGATGAGATCAGCGAGGCACTTGGCCAATTATCGGAGAAGCGGCGAATGATTATACTTATGACGTATTTCCTGGATATGAGGGGGGCTGAGATAGCTCAGTGTATGAAACTTGTGCAGAGTACCATACACTACCACAAGGCAGAGTCCTTGCGGCTGCTGAAAGAGTTTTTAGAGTAAAGGTATGTAAAGAATGGGAGAAGAGAAATATGGCATGCTGGTTGCATTTGATACCGCGCAGGCCGCAATACAGGGGGACGTTGATTCTATTAACCAGGTGATTTCCTATTTCCAGCCATACATCAATGCCAAGAGCAAAAGAAAGTTTATCAATGAGTTCGGATTGGCAGAGCATCCTGGATAACGGGGAAGAACGATGTATCGATGTACTGTGGGATGAGAACAGGGGTAATGATATGTATTTCCTTGAAACAGTTGAGGAAAATATCATTTCCCACCCAAGAGAATGATAGCATATCTGCTATTTGTGGAATCCACCCGCCCCTAAAAGAGCCGCCTTCATGGGTGGCTTTTTTGGGGGCCCAAACGAGTCAGTCCGTCTCTATTACTACATGGATGCCCGAGAAAGTGTATAACGAGATCTACATTCCGATGAGTACTAAAAAATTGACATTCATGATTAAAATATCCTGGCTATGCTGTTTTTTTTGCGTTTCTGGGATGTTGTTTTGAAGTGATGGAAATCAGGGGATTTTGCGGAAAAGTTGGTAAAAAACTGGTACGGGAATTGGTAAAATCTTTTACCAACTTTTAAGGGGCAAAGTTTGCGTGGTTTTTATAGTGTGGGGAAGGGTGGATTTTTACCAAGAAGTAATGGGAAAAGATGAAAAAATAAGGAGGATATGTATGCAACTGGTTGAGATGATGGTTGTGATGGGGAAGGATCGAATGATTCAGCTGCCGGAGATAGAAGAGATAACATTTTGGCGTGAGTGTATGTTTTTGGTTTAGGAGCTTAGGCATAATACCATAAACAATAAAGAACTTTTGGAATGCAAATAGAGTAGAGCTAGCTTTAGATTCTTATCTTTCAGAATCAATTTTAAGTATAGATTATTTGTCAATAGAAGATTATTTTGAAACTGTGGCTGGGGTTAAATACGGTGAAACAGATAGTTTGTTTGCACAATATTCAAAGGAAAATCTTGATGCCAGAATGAAAGTGATTGGGGCTATATTATCTTTGGTGAATGTTTCAACATAAGAATCTATTAACGAACAAAGTAAAAATAGTATTTTAGGTAAGGTGAAATCTTTTTTGAAGAGATACGGTTTAGAGTTAGAGGAACAGTCTGGGGTGTTGCAAATAAAAAATGAGTATAAAATTGCAGAAGGTTCATATTGTGATATTTATATGTTTAATATTAATATCTATAAGAAACAATTAAAGCAAGAGATATTGTAGAAAGTGCAGAATTATAGGATGTTGTAAAGGGAGGCAAGTAAGTGTAACAAAAAATATAAATGTATATAGGGCTGGCAGGCGAAATCTTGCTGGCTCTTTGCAGTTATAACCTTTTCGTTTATAATTCAAAACTTTTTGAGGCTTCCGCTATTGTGGGAGTTTTTATAACATTATAAGGAAGAGACGGAACGACGGTGGACATGCTCCACAGACATATGCTATCCATGCGGTGCAGATATTTGAAAAAAGATATGGCGGATAGTGGAAGAAGTATCAGGAAACTGGTGACAATGCTATCAGAAATCAGGCGACAAAGAACACACAACACATTTTTGTATAGCGTTAAAGCCAGTGTTTTCAATGGGTTCCAGAGGGAGGCTACATTTTATGGATGAAGCGACCGCAAGTCTCGATGTGGAAAATGAGACAATGATTCAGGAATC